>JAFEBR010000128.1 GCA_018242565.1 Planctomycetota bacterium
ATGAATACCCCTTCAACGAATTCTCCCGAAATGATTGCCGAGTAAAAAAATCATTGGCCCTTCATCCCCGGCGATTGACACTTGAAAACACCACATCCCGAACCGGCGCCTTCGCCGACGGCAGACGCGTGGCTGGAAGTCCTCGCGTCCCGCGATTTCACTTCCTGGTTGGCGGAACAGCATCTCAGCCTGGCCTGCACCACGTACCAGACGGCAAAACTATTCCTGCTGGGGCGACGCAACGACGGGGCCCTGTCGGTCTTCGAACGCACCTTTAACCGTTGCATGGGGCTCTGGAGCGACGGCCAGACAATGTGGATGAGCTCAGAGTTCCAGCTCTGGCGGTTCGAAAATGTGCTGCTGTCTGGCGTCTGGCACGAGGGATACGATCAGCTGTACATTCCGCGCATCGGATATACCACCGGTGATCTCGATGCTCATGATCTTGTTGTCGAACCGGGCGGACGTGTCGTATTCGCCAACACCAAGTTCAGTTGTCTGGCCACAACGACGCCGCAGTCCAGTTTCGCTCCTTTATGGCGACCGGCGTTTATTTCGAAACTCGCTCCCGAAGACCGGTGCCATCTGAACGGTGTGGCGCTGCGCGATGGCCGAGTGCAATACGTCACCGTCGTGGCCCAAAGCGATGCGACCGATGGGTGGCGCGACCGGCGGCGGGATGGCGGTTGCGTGATCGATGTGCAAACCGGAAACGTCGTCGTCTCGGGGTTGTCGATGCCGCATTCGCCCCGGTTCTATCGCGGTCAGTTGTGGGTCCTCAACAGCGGCGCAGGACAACTCGGGCGCGTCGATTTGCAGCGCGGAACGTTCGAGCCGGTGGCCTTTTGTCCCGGTTATCTGCGCGGGCTGGCATTTTCCGGCGATTATGCGCTGGTGACGCTTTCCAAGCCCAGGCACGAGGCCACGTTTCGTGGGTTGCCGCTGTCTGACGAACTGCTGCGTCGCGGGACTGACGCACAATGTGGCATTCAGGTGGTTGACTTGCGGACCGGTGACGTTGTGCACTGGTTGCGGATGGAGGGGCAAGTAACCGAACTTTACGACGTCGTCACACTGCCGGGGGCCACTCGTCCGATGGCTCTTGGATTCAAGACCAACGAAATCCAGCGGTTGCTGTCGGTTGGGGAGCCCGGAATCCTGTAATCCTCGGACGAGCTCTGGCTGGTTGCAGGGGCCATTCGCGGCCTGCCTCCACACGAGTCGAAACGTTCCCCGCCATCTGTCGCCGCCGCGTGTTGAAAACGGAAGGGGGCGGCACCTCGCGGCGTGGAATTTGTTCTGGAATCTGAGCCAGGGACTCAAGGCAATCGCCGGTTTTCAATGGACTGGTCGTCGTCGATGACACGAAAATGTGGTCGCCAGTCACCTTGACAGTGGGGTGGCACCCGCATTTCCTGAAATGGCGAACGTAAGCATTCTCGCTACGCGTGTTGTCATTTCTGACCCACATTGACCTGATTGGAAAAACCCTTGGCTTGGTTCAACCCTTCACAAGAGCACTGCGGTGGGTGTGACGATGGTTCATTTTGTCGTCCCGACGAAGAGGGGGGGCAACACGGCGCTGAGGGGGCAATCACCGCGGATTCGCTGGCGGACGACTCTGCGCGAGAGTCGACCGAGTACGGCCGGCGCTCGCCCCACTTACGAATCTCCGCTCTCGTACGGGAGCGGATTGGTAACCAGTTTCCTGAGATATGAGTCACAATTCGCATTCCTGGATATTTCCAACGTATTCGGCGAATTAAGTTGGAATGGTATTTGACCCTGCGGTTTACAACCTG
>JAFEBR010000129.1 GCA_018242565.1 Planctomycetota bacterium
ACAAGAAAATGAAAAAGTATGGCATCGAATTCGAAGCCGCCCTGTAACCTCTGACCTGCACGGCACGAATGAGAAAACACCAGGGGCCGACACGTTTTGTGTCGGCCCCTGGTGTTTTGGGTACATCATCGGGCGGGCTGACGCTGCGGCGCGCCCTGTCGATCGACCGGGCCAATCAGCCCGTACCTTGACCGCGATCAAATTCCTGCAGGTCGCGCATATACACGGCCAGTGTCGACTGCAGTGTTTCGCGCGAGATGGTCCAGCGGGGGTTGTTGTCGGTGTACCGGTTGCAGTGATCGACCAGCAGTCGGTAAATGAACTTGAACAGATGCCGCGGGACGCGCAGGCGTTCAATCGTGGCGATCAGTTCGGCTTCCGAGACCGATTCGTCGAACAGGTTGCGGAACGTGACTTCAGAGTTGGCATCGGCGCATGCGCGGAGCCGGTCGTTGGCCACGTCGTACAGCGATTCGCCGGACCATTGCAGCGAGCGGATCAGGTTCTGCTTATCGAGTCGCGAGCGTTCGAAGAACTCTTTGTCTTCGCGGGCCAGGTGATAGCTGACTTCGACCGGCAACAGCAGCTTGAAGCCGATGCCCGGATGCTTCAGAAACTTGTTGTCAAACATCGGCCAGAGCAGATCGCGCATGCGCTCGGCCGACCCATTGATCAGATGCGGTTCATCGACGCGATCGACCAGGACGACGATCCCGGCGTATCCCAGAGATTTCAGCACCGACTGAAACTTGTTGAGCAATTCGTAGCGGTCGTCGCTGCGATCTTTGTTGGGAACCGGTTGGTCGAGCAGGTCTTTCTGCGGGATTCGCGAGAGCAGTTGTCGCAGCAGATTGGGGTGATGTTCGGCGACCCGCACCTGGCGTCGCACGTTCAGTGCTTTCCAGAACAGTCGGCCGTGGCGGTAGAGCCAGGGGAGCCAGCCCGCCAGGATGATCACCCACGGTTGCCACATTTCAATCAGGCTGGAGAGCTTGTTGTAATAAGCCAGCACCCCGACCACAGCCAGGACCACGGCGATTCCCAGCGCGCGATCCCATTCCGTGGTCCACGATTTGAATTTGAGTTTCCGCCGTAGCGTGTTCCAGCGTTGCTTGCGGGCCATGGCGAGCGACCGGTCATAAAACGCGGCCAGCAGCAGCAGGTCGCGCCGTTGCAATCGCGTCAGCGAGTCGAGTTGGCTCTGCTCGAATCCATCAAAACCCCCATTGGCCGCGCCGAGCACGCCATCGGTCAGGCGCGAAACGCCGAGTGTCAGAATCGCATCCATGTGATCCCACAGACGCCACGAAGCGAGGGCCCGTTCAGGTCGGCGCTGGCGACCGAACAAACGATCGCGAAAACAGTCGAGGAAGGGGTTGAAATCGTCGTACTCAATGACCAGTACGCGCCGGTCCGGATGCTCCCGGTTGTAGCGGTCGATCTGATCGACAATCTGTAGCCGCAGGGCGGTTTTTCCGGCCCCTTTTTCCCCGAAGACCACGGCGGTCGAGGGTTCTTCCGGGCTGCCAAAAATCTTGTCCCAGGCGGGGTGGTGCGTGCCTTCGAGGCAGTGTCGCTTGAAAACCTGATCGCTCTGGGCATCTTCCTGGCCAAACGGATTCTCTTTGATTCCGTGGTGGGCCAACAACTGTTGCACTTTCATCGGACAGACTGATCCTTCAACAATCCCGACGGTCGGTTGCAATCGCCGGAAAGTTTCTTTTTAATGGAAGTTTCGGAATAAATCCGCACGGAGTCGGATCACATCCACGGTGGTTGAAATCCCCTACGGAGATTTCACACTGGAGCGACTAAACGTTTTGTACAAAGGTCACTGTTACTCTGCAAAGGTAGATGCCATGAGTTTTTCGTTAAAATCACGTGCGTTCTTTGGTTCCGTGCTGGCGACTGGTCTGATGCTGGCCAGCGTTGGTTGCAGCCCCGAAGCTTCGACCCCCAAGGCGGGAGGGACCACTCCCGGTGCCGCCGCGCCCTCGGGTGAAAAGCTCGGCCCGGCCAAGCCCAAGGAACAGGCCGGTTCGACGACCGACGGCGAAAAGAAGGGTGATGAAGTTCCTGAACCCGCCGCAAAATCGGGTTCCTAGTCCATCGGATTTGACTTGATCGAAGAGCAACGGACGGGCGCGGGACGGTTTGCGTCCCCGCGCCCCGTTCAGTTCCGCCGCCTCTCCGATCGCCACTCGGAAGGCCGTCATTATCGCCGACTGGATCCCGCTGACAGCCGGCTGGCTGTTATTTGCCCTGTGGGGCCTGTTGCTCGGGCCGGTATGGGTTGTCGTGGGGCGTTGGCGCCTGGCGAATTTGGCCGCTCAGGTCCCCGTCCCGCCGGACTGGCCGCTCATTTCGATTATCGTGCCCGCCCGTGACGAACAGGCGATGATCGAAACCGCGCTGCAGTCCTTGCTGGCGCTCGATTATCCCCATCTCGAAATCATTGCCGTCAATGATCGTTCCCGCGATGCGACCGGCGCTCTGATGGATCGACTGGCCGCGACCGACAACCGGTTGCGGGTGGTCCACATTACGGAATTGCCCGCGGGCTGGCTCGGGAAAAGTCATGCCATGCACCAGGGGGCGACCGCGGCCCAGGGCGAATGGCTGCTCTTTACGGATGGCGACATCGTGTACACGCCGCACACGATGCGACTGGCCATGCAGTGGGTGCTCGCCCGGCAACTCGATCATCTCTGCATGAATCCCTCCCTGGTCGGAGGTGGTTACTGGGAACGGGCCATGACCGTCTGCTTCGGCCTGATGTTCTTTGCCAGCTTCCTGGTCTGGTTGATTCCCACTCCCTGGAAAGGGGCCTATTGCGGCGTGGGGGCGTTCAATCTGGTGCGCGCTGCGGTCTATCGGCAGGTGGGGGGCTTCGAACGCCTGAAGCTGGATGTGCTCGATGACGTCTATCTCGGCAAGCTGATCAAACGCTGCGGCTATCGGCAACAACTGGTCATGGGTGATGACTTGATCCGGGTCCGCTGGCAGCCTTCATTTATGGGTGTCATTCGAGGATTGGAGAAAAACAGTTTCGCCGCAGTCCAATATTCGCTGCTTAAACTGCTGGTCTCATCGGCCGTACTCATCGGCGTCAGCCTGGTCCCGTATGCGGGGTTGCTGCTGCTGCCGGCCGCATCGGCCTGGGGGTTCGTCGGAGCGCTGCTGGTCATGCATGGCACGTACGCCTACATGGCCTGGCGCAGCGCATCGACGTTGTGGGTGACCCCCATGTTGCCGGTGATGTTCATGCTGTTCCTGTACACGCTGTGGCGCTCGGCCTGCATCACCTTGCGAAACGGCGGCGTCCGCTGGCGGGATACGTTCTATCCGCTCGACGAATTACGCCGCCATCAGTTTCGCTGAACCGCCGCGCCGCCGACTCAAGAGTAGAATCGACCGTAGGCCTTCTTGATGCTCTCGATGCCCGCGTTGATGATGCGGACATCGGCGGCGATCGACAGCATCCGGCAGCCTTTGGATACGCACATTTCGGCATAATCCGGATTGACCGGCACGACCCCCCACGGCTTCTTGTGGCGGGCGCAGGCTGCCGAAATCTGATCAATCGCCATCAGGCACTTGGGATTCATGAAATCACCGATGACCCCCAGATTCTGGCTCATGTCGGCCGGCCCGAGAAACAGCAGATCAACCCCGTCAATCGCAGCAATTTGTTCGCATTCGGCCAGCGCGCCCGCCGTCTCGATTTGGATCGCGACGAACGACTCGCGGTTCGACTGCTCGGCGAATTTCGCAGGCGGAATCGTGGCAAACCGGGCATCCCACCCGGCCGTGTTCAGTCCCCGCAATCCCCGGGGGTGGAATTTGGCCCACTTCACGATTTGTTCGGCTTCCGCGGCCGACTGGACCTGCGCGGCCATGACGCCCCCCGCTCCGGCTTCCAGGGCGCGGGTCACGACGGCATAGTCGGTTGGGGCCAGGCGCACGAAACTGTCCATGCCCATCGCCCGGCAGGCGAGCGTGCCGACTTCGAGCTTTTCGGTCGAAAAGTCCATGTGTTCCTGGTCAAACCAGACCGCTTCAAACCCGCCGTGAACTCCCAACATCTGGATCAGGTTATGGTGGACAATGCGGCCCGCCGCTGCCACTTTCAGAATTTCACCCCGACTCAGCCGTTGTTTGATCGTGTCCACAGTGGTCTATCCCTGCTTCTTGTGTAGAATAAAGCTCTCGTCCAGCGGATTTCCCGTCTAGTGTGTCGCACGATCCTGTTGAAGTCCAGTGTCAGACAATCCCCAACCTGTTGTCGCCTCCGGCGTCCCTGCCGGGACCAATGGTCCCAAAATTGGACGGCGGAAAATGCCACTTTGGGCGATCCTGCTCATCGTGGGCGCGGGGCTGATCGGCCTGGCCGCACTGTATTTGCATTTCTGGTATTCGCGTCCCGTGGGAAGTGGTCCGGCCGGTCCGGCCGTGTCTGCCGAGAAGTTTGACTTTCACTGGACTGACCGCCCCGTGCTGCTGGTCGGTATTGGCGACAGTGTGACCGCCGGTTATGGGGCCTCGCCGGGAAAAGGGTACTTTCAGCGACTCGCTAAAAATCCGCCCGATGAATTTGCGGATATGCACGAGAAGTCTCTGGCCGAGGTGTTTCCCAATCTGACGGTCAGCAATCTGGCGCTCTCAGGAAGCACCTCTCAGGAATGCCTGGACCTGCTGGTCCCCAAATTGAAAACGCAGGATGAAGACACCTTTGGTGTGATCGTGATCACGACCGGTGGCAACGACATCATTCACAATTACGGACGTACTCCCCCGCGCGAATGCGCTATGTACGGTGCCACTCTCGAACAGGCTCGACCCTGGATCGAAAACTTTCGCGTGCGACTTGACGAGATTCTGAATGAGATTCAGGCCCGGTTCCCAGGTGGCTGCGAGTTCTTCATCGCCAACATTTATGATCCGACCGATGGCCTCGGAGATGCAACGACCGCCGGCCTGCCCGCCTGGCCTGATGGGCTCGAGATCATTCGCGCGTACAACGAGATTATTCAGCACGCCGCCGCGGCCAGAAAGAACGTCGAACTCGTCGACATGCACGCAGGTTTTCTGGGGCACGGTGTCCACTGCACCCAGTTCTGGCGCTCGTTCTACGACCAGCGCGATCCGCACTACTGGTATTGGGAGAATCTGGAAGATCCCAACGACCGTGGCTACGACGCATTGCGGCGGATGTTCCTCAATGAAATGGCCCGCGTCCTGCCGTCATTGCTGGAAGATGGCGATTGACGGGTGGCAGAGCCCACGCTGTGAAATTCCTTCCCGGGGGCCGGGTAGGGGAACGCGGCAGGGCCGTGACGGGCTGTCAGAAAATCGGTCCGGATTTCTGGTCTGAATTCGCGGATCTCGATACTGTGGTGAGGTCACCCGGGGCCTGTCCGTGTCTTGCGGTGAGGGTGTGGCGTTGTCTTGATTCCTTGAATTGCTCCAACGGAGACTCATCGTGCCGCTCAACATGTCCTGGTTTACGAAACGCCTGGTGGGATTTCTGGCGCTGGTGTTCTTAACGACCGCCATCTTGCGTGCCGAAGAATCCAAGCCTGCTGTGACTGAGCCCATCTGGCCGGGCAAGCCTCCCGGAGAAACCAAGGAATGGCCGCCCGAACGGGATATCACCGAACCGGGTAAGAAAGACCCGGGGGGCAAACCCGTGATCCGTCTGACGAACGTCGCGATTCCCACGGTGTCGGTCTACCGCCCCGCCAAAGAGCTGGATACGGGCGCTTCGATCATTATCTGCCCCGGTGGCGGACATCAGATCCTGGCTTACAACCATGAAGGAACCGAAGTCGCCGAGTGGTTGCAGACCCTGGGGGTCACCGGCATCGTTTTGAAATACCGGGTGCCGACGCGGACCCCCGATGGCAAGCGCTGGCAGGCCGCCGTGCAGGATGCCCAGCGGGCCGTCAGCTACGTCCGCTCCAGAGCCAAAGACTGGGGACTCGATCCGCAGCGTATTGGTATTCTGGGATTTTCCGCAGGCGGAGAGACGGCAGGCCTGACGTCGTATTTCCCCGAACGCCAATATGAAGCCGTCGATGATGTCGACAAAGTATCCTGTCGTCCCGATTTTTCGCTGCTGATTTACCCGGCTTACTTTGAGAAAAAAGGTGAGCCCACAAAAATGCGGGAAGACGTCACGATCACCAAAGACGCCCCTCCCACATTTCTGGTTCATGCCTGGGATGATCCGGTCACCGTGTTCAGCAGTCTGCACATCGCCACCGAGTTGCGTGAGGCGGGCGTTTCTACCGAATTGCACGTGTATGCGACGGGAGGCCATGGCTACGGCATGCGCGATACCGGCGAACCGGTCAACACCTGGCCCCAGCGTGCCGCCGACTGGTTGCAGCGTGGTCCGTGGTTGAAGCCCCTCAAGACCAACTGAGACTCGGCACGCGATGATCTGGCCGCAATACGCGTGCGCGATTCTTGTAGACAAAACCGGGCGGTTATTGTTGGAATCTCGTCCAGCGACCGCCCGGTTTGCCGCTGGCCGCCTGACCTGTTTCGGGGGCCGGCGTGAAGCGGGCGAAACTCCTGAAGACTGTCTGCGGCGTGAGCTTCAGGAAGAGTTGGGCTGGCGGCCGGAAGCGCTCGAAATGCAGGTGGCACTCTGGGTGGCGGGCGAGCTTA
Source organism: Planctomycetota bacterium (assembly GCA_018242565.1). GTDB lineage: Bacteria > Planctomycetota > Planctomycetia > Planctomycetales > Planctomycetaceae > JACQFH01. The sequence goes on from JAFEBR010000129.1 coordinate 6,676, forward strand.
TCGCCTGGTTCTACCGGGCCGATTGCGCTCTGGCCGTCGATCAACTGCGATTGCCCCCGGGCTATCAGGCGGTCTGGGTGGCGCCTGCCGACCTGTGCCAGCATCCTCTAAGTCCCTGGCACGCCGCCGTGCTGGCCGCCTGGCAGGCCGGGCAGTCGATCGTCGAATTGAATCAATAAGCCGGCCGACACGAAACACGCCGCGGTCGCATAGCGGGGGCTGAATCGTCACGCTGCGATCAGGCGAAAGCCGCGGTCCCGGTGATGTGTTCACCCAGGATTAACAAGTGCATGTCGTCGGTTCCTTCGTAGGTTTTCACGCTTTCGAGGTTGGCCATGTGGCGGAAGCACTGGTACTGGTCCAGAATGCCGACGCCGCCCAACAGGTCGCGAGTCGTGCGGGCGATTTCGAGTGCCATCGCCACATTGTTCCGCTTGGCGAGTGAAATTTGCACATGTGTGGCCGTCCCGCGCTCTTTGAGCAGTGCCAGACGCCAGGCGAGCAACTGGGCTTTCGTCAATTCGGTCAGCATTAATGCCAGCTTTCGCTGCACGAGTTGAAAGCTGCCGATCGGTTTTCCGAACTGAATTCGGCGGGCCGCGTAGCTTCGCGCCTCTTCGTAGCAGGCCATCGCGGCACCGAGGGCACCCCAGGCGATTCCGTACCGGGCATGGTTCAGGCACATCAGTGGCGAGCGCAGCCCCTTTGAAGCGGGCAGAATGTTCTCGCTGGGGATCAGGCAATCGCTGAACTCCAGCCGACTGGTGTTCGCGGCCCGCAGCGAATGCTTGCCTTCGATCAACTCGGCTCGAAATCCGGGCGTACCCGCTTCGACCAGAAAGCCGCGCACGGCGGCACCACTCTGCGAATCGACTCCCGGTTCGCCGGCGACCTTGGCCCAGACGATGGCCACGTCGGCGATCGTTCCCAGCCCGATCCACATTTTTCTGCCGTTGAGCACATAGCCCGCGTCGGTTTTTCTCGCGGTCGTGACCATGCCCGCCGGGTTCGACCCAAAGTCCGGTTCCGTCAAGCCGAAGCAGCCCAGCTTTTCGGCCCGGGACAGCGGGGGCAGCCATTTTTGTTTCTGTGCCTCACTGCCAAACATGTGGATGGCATTCATCGCCAGCGCCCCCTGGACCGAGGCAAAGGTTCGCAGGCCACTGTCGCCGCGCTCCAGTTCCTGCATGATCAGGCCGTACTGCAGCGGTGTCAGTCCGGCGCAGCCGTAACCGCTGATGTTGCCGCCAAATGCTCCGAACGTGCTAATTTCCCGTGCCAGTTCCAGGGGAAATGTAGCCTGTTCAAAATGCTGCGCGATAATCGGCAGGTACCGCGTTTGTACCCACTGGCGGACGCGTGTCCGCAATTCAATATCTGCGGGGGACAGAAACTCATCGAGGGCGTAAAAATCGACTCCCGTGAATGCGGTCGAATCAGAGTTCATCTCGGTATCCGGGTTTTCGGTAAAGGGCAGGGACTCGCGTGCGATCAACAAGCAGGTCGGCTTCGTTCCGCACAAAGCGGCCAGGCTCAGCAGGGCGTGCCGCTGGTTCCAGAGCAGAGCCAGACCACGCCCCTCATATTTCGTATTATAGAGAGGCAGGTCGTCTCTCCGCAGCTTGAGAACAGACCCGTAGAACTGCGTTCGTGAGCCAGTGACCGGCTGGCATTACCGGAGTCTCGCGGTATGATCGCCATTCAGGACTTCACTCCTGTGGAGCACCGTTGTTGTGTCGGATTTGATCTCTTGCCTTGAGGAACCTGATCCATGAGGAATCGCCGTCGGTGGCTGGCCCTGGGAACGCTGTTTTCTGCTTTGGCGGTCATGAGCACGCACGTTGTCGGCCAGGACGCCACATCATCGGTCGTCGAACCGGGGGCCAAAGTTCAAAAACTGGCCGGCGGCATGAAATTCCTCGAAGGGCCCGCCTGGCTCCCCTCGAAAAAGACGCTGATTTTCTCGGACATCCCGAACAGTAAGCTCATGCAGTGGAACGCGACAGACGGGCTGTCGGTCTTTCGCGAGAGTGCAGCTTCGAATGGGAATATCCTCGATCTGGAAGGGCGGTTGGTCACCTGTCAGCACGCCGCCCGTAATCTGGTGCGGACCGAAGCCGATGGCCAGGTGATCGTCCTGGCCGACAAATGGGATGGCAAACGGTTCAATTCCCCCAACGACGTGGCGGTCCGTTCGGATGGCACGCTCTGGTTTACCGACCCACCCTGGGGGCGGACCGGGCCGGCCGAGATTACGGGCAACTGGGTGTACAAGCTCGACCCGCAGACGGGTCACGTCACCCCCGTCATTCAAGATCTCGCCATGCCGAATGGAATCGCGTTCTCACCCGATGAATCGCGTCTGTACGTTGCCGATACCGGTGGCCATCCGGCCCTGGCACTCCCCGAATTCCGTAATCTCCGCGGCAGCGTGCGATGTTACGCGATCGATCCGCAGGGCAAACTGGGGAAGGTGTTATTCCAGATTGAACAGGGCAGCGACGGCATGCGGGTCGATGTGCAAGGCAATCTCTACACCACCACGGGAGGCAAAGTGCATGTCTATAACGCGGATGGCAAGGCCCTGGAAGCGATTGACGTACCGGAAAACCCCGCCAACGTCTGTTTCGGGGGTGACGATCTGAAAACACTGTTCATCACCGCGACCACGTCGCTGTACAGTGTTCGCGTTCGGCATCCCGGGGCCAAGCCGCGGGGGGCCAAGTGGTAGCTGCTTTCCCCAGACGGCTCTGTTGTTTCTGCAGCCGGCCTGTGGGCCGGCTGTAATGGGAACCGCGTGGGGAAAACAGTCTCTCGACCGCCAAAAACGCGCAAAAGAACTTGGATTCGTTTCCCGGTTGCGGTACATTGGAAGCCTCGCGGCACCACGGCCGCGTCGATCGGAATTTCCTCGCGAAGGCCATTCCCGGAGGACCTGCGGTGCTCAGCATTCCTGGTGAGAAACAGTATTTCTGCGATCGCCTGCCGCGTCGGAATTTTCTGAAAATTGGCGGCCTGGCGGTCGGTGGTCTGTCGCTGGCCAACCTGTTGCGGGCCGAAGCTCAGGCCGGCATAAGCCGATCGAAAAAAGCGGTCATCATGATCTTCCTGTCGGGCGGGCCGCCGCACCAGGACATGTTCGATCTGAAGCCCCTGGCTCCCGTCGAGATTCGGGGCGAATTCCAGCCGATCAGTACGAATGTTCCCGGCATCGACATCTGCGAACACCTGCCCCTGCTGGCACAGATGGCCGACAAAATGGCCATCGTCCGCTCGGTCGTCGGTTCGGAAGGTCGTCATGCCAGTTTTCAGTGTATGACCGGCTGGCCCGTAACACGTCAGCCTCAAGGGGGTTGGCCCTCGTTCGGGTCGGCGGTTTCGAAACTGCTGGGGCCGACAGTGCCCCGGACTCCGGCGTTCGTGGGGCTGACCCCTCCGATGCGGACGCCGACCTGGGCCGATCCTGGTCAGCCGGGTTTTCTCGGTCTGGCCCACGCCCCGTTTCGTCCCAGCGCCGAAGGCAATGCTGACATGGTGCTCAATGGAGTCACGCCGGCGCGACTCCACGATCGCCAGTCATTACGCGAGTGCTTCGACCGGTTCCGCCGCGATGTTGATGCCACCGGCGCGATGGAAGGGCTCGATTCCGCGACCGAACAGGCCTTCGGAATTCTCACCTCCAGCCGACTCGTGGAAGCGCTCGATCTGTCGCGTGAACCGCAGTCCGTCCGCGATCGATACGGGTACGGCTCGGCTGAACCGGCCGGCTACGGCGATGCGGGGCCTCTGCTCAATACGTATTTTCTGACCGCGCGGCGTCTCGTGGAAGCGGGGGTGCGATGTGTCACTTTGGCGTATGGACGCTGGGACTGGCATGGCCAACCGCACGGCACGAATTTCGAAAATGCCCGTGATCATTTGCCGATGTTCGATCAGGGTGTGTCGGCCCTCATTCAGGATCTGCACGAGCGCGGGCTGGATGAAGACGTGTCGGTGCTGGTCTGGGGTGAATTTGGTCGCACGCCGCGAATCAATGCGAACGGCGGTCGCGATCATTGGCCGCAGGTGTCGTGTGCCCTGCTGGCTGGCGGTGGCATGCGAACCGGTCAGGTGATTGGCTCAACCAACCGCCTGGCCGAATATGCCGTCGATCGTCCCGTCCATTTTCAGGAAGTGCTGGCGACTTTGTACCATCGCCTCGGGCTCGACGTGAATACAGTCACGCTCACCGATCACACGGGCCGACCCCAGTATCTGGTCGATCACGTCCAACCCATGCGCGAGTTGATTTGAGTCAACACGTCACGAGCGCCGCTTACGCTGCGATGCGCGAAGGTTCAGCCGTTTCGGTGGGCAGACCTCGCAGAATCGCGTCGGCCGCTTTGCCCGTGGCGCCGCTGGACGCAATGTCGGTGCAGACCTGTTCCATGGCGGTTCGCTGGGCCGCGAGTGCCTGGGCGTCGGTCAGCCAATGCTCGGCCAGTGCCGCCATCGTGGCGATACTCTGCCGGGGATCGTCGATCGGCGCGAACTCGGGCATAATCGGGTGATCGGCGATCAGGTTCGGGAGCGAGAAGTATTTGCAGGTGATCAACACCTCGCACAACCAGTAAAACGCGCGGTTGATCCGATAAAGGACAATCGCCGGGGTATGGCGGGCCAGCACTTCGAGACTGACAGAACCCGAGACCATCAGGCACATCTCGGAGATCTCCAGAATCTCTGACGTCTGGCCCACATGGAACGTGATCGGCAGTTCGGGCGCGTGCTGTTTCCACAGGGCCTCGCACCGTTCCCGCTGCGCGTCTTTGTACGACGCGACCAGGTACCGGACCTGCGGCACGCGGCGATGCAATTCTCGCATCACCCGCAATTGAATCGCAAAATTCTGCTGGATCTCGTGGTTGCGCGAACCAGGCAGGATGGCAATCGTTCGCGTTGCCGGCCCGGCCAGCGACGTTTGTGCGTGCATGAATTCGCGATCGAGTTTCCGGCCGGCGACTTCGTCGAAAAACGGATGTCCCACGAATTCCGCGGCGACCGACCGGTCACGGTACCACTGCACTTCAAACGGTAACGGGCTCAGCAACTGGTCCACATACTTGCGGACCTTGCGAATGCGCCACGGCGCCCAGGCCCAGAGTTGCGGCGGCAGATAATAGATCACCCGGATTCCGAGTTTTTTTGCCGTCTTGGCAATCAGCCAGTTGAACCCCGGGAAGTCGACGAGGACCACTGCATCGGGGCGGTGCTCAGTCAGGTACTGTCGAGCTTCGCGAACCAGTCGCAGAAATTTGAAGATCAGGGGGATGACCGGCAGAATGCCCATCACGGCCAGGTCCGTCAGGCGGAACAGGATGTCGCAACCGGCTTCCTGCATCAACGGGCCGCCAAACCCTGAACACTTCAGTCCGGGCACACGCCGTTTCAACTCGGAGACGAGTTTCGAGGCGTGCAGGTCGCCACTCGGTTCACCAACAGAAAAGAAAATGTGCATAAGGCCGGGGACTGTATGCCGGTCCGGCGAATGGGTCAATCGGAATCAGCCCTGAAAAAACCGGCTTGGTCGCCGGCAGGCTCGGTGGTGGCCCGTGGCTACTGATTCAGGTCGACCATCTCATACCCCGGGAAACTCGGCAAGACCCAGGTGCTCTGCGGGAAACTGGTGGGATTAACCTGCACATCCGCCAGCAACATGGTCAGGCCCAGATTGGCCTGGGGCCAGTCGAAGTCGATTCTCATCGGCAGGAAAGCCGTCGAGGAATCGTCGCGAGCGTACTGGCTCAACACGGCCTTCGCGATCAGTTGTCCCTGCGAATCCCAGAGCGAATGTTCGTGTACCATGCCCGTGCGGCGGTCGACGACGGTCACTTTCCGGACCTTGCGACCCTGGGGCGATATCCTCTCGGCGATCAATGAGACCATGTACGAATTGGGGGATCCAGGCTCGAGCAGCAGATCTTCGTCCGGATTCAGATCGATCACCCCCATGGCTTCCATGATCCAGTCGGGTTGAAACGGAAACGGCAGTTTACGGGCGCGTTCCGGATCGAGGTCGTGCGAGGCAACGACCACTTGTTTCGCTTCATTCCGGCGGATCCACAGCCAGTACTGTTCGGAGTTTGAACCGAAATCGACTTCTTTGCCACCCATGGGGCCATCCGCCACGATTCGGAAGTTGCGGGGCGTCTGGATATACACCATGGCGTCGACCTTGGGAATCAACATGTTGCCCCGGGTCGCGATCTTGGCGTGCGTCGTTTTCCAGCCGCGGAGTTTGTGGGTGTTTTCGTTGAGATGCAACACGATCTCGTGGGCCGTCGCGTCTTCGGAAATGACGCATTGCACCGGCCGGTTGAAGCGGCCTCCGATCCACGTGTTGAACTCGGGACATCCCGACAGCGGGGGCAGCAGCAACAGTGCCAGAATGAGCCCCCACGTTCGGCGGAACGTATCCGCGGCATCGGCCTGCTGTTTGTTCCCACGTTGTCTGGTCGATTCCCGGGTGGTCCGCATTGGTTGGCTAGGGGCTGGGGAGCGCTCATTTTCCCGGTGGTTTTGCATACAGATTGTGCTCCCGCTCACCGAGGCGTTGTGAAATTGGATTTCTTAAAGACGATGAAAAATGAAAGACAGTCTCAGGCGGCCAGGTCGCCACCGGGATTCCATTCGGAAGCCAGATAGACGTTCAGTTCGCGCTGCCACAGGTGAATTTCTTCGTCAGACGGATTGAGGTCGCGGACTTCATAGGCGCCTTCACCCTGGGCACCGGCCAATTGCAGATATTCTTCATCGCCATGTGTCTGCGAACCTTCCAGTCTCAGACGCCGTTTCTTGACCAGCAGCAATGCCAGCACGTACCGCAATCCCTCCCGGGCCGGGTTGGCTTCTTCGGTGAGTTGTTCGAAGCACCGCATCAGGGCGTTGGTGTCAAGCGGTTCGTGGCGCACTTCGGCCGCCCGCGGAACCAGGCACTTCCAGACCCCCAGGGCCCCTTCCGGAGGTCCTGACCACCCTTGTTTCGAATAGTCGAGTCGTTGCAGTTCGCCATTCCGCAGGATCAGCACCGAATAGCAGACGCTGCCGGGTTCCAGGTCGGCTCCGGTGGCTGCACATTTCTTGCCGATGGGCCGGAATTGGTATTCCATAAACGCTCCGCACGCCGGGTCAGCGTGCCGTGATGAATTACGTGATCGCAGGTCGAGTCAGCCGCCCGTTCTGTGAGGTTTCGCCGTTTCCGGGAACAGAACCGAACGCACGGCACGGTTCGTGCAACTGGATGTGTGGAGACAGGACGTCGCGGGGGACTGAACGGGGCCGAAAACGCGGGTTGAATTACGTGTGGGAAATGGTTGGGGATGGAGAATCCCACGATCGAAGGGAGCGGGAATCTAGCCAACTTTTGAATTTGGCTCAATATGACTTGATGTTGCAGCAAAACCGGCATCTGCGTACCATCGTGCCGCATCATCCGCACGCTGATGGCATTGAGGGAAACCCGCCGCTGCGTGTCGGTGTTGAGGCCGGTGGTGTAGCGCGTCCGGCCGCATTTTCGATTCGACAGACAAGCGGTTCAGGCTAGGGAGAGCCTCGTATGAGCAGGGAATTACCGGGACGGCCTCGATTTCGTTTCGATGGCATGCAGGCAGATGCAGCTCCCCAGGACATGGGTGAGTCACTGTTTGCCCCGGAGGACAATTCCGTGTTTTCTTCGCGATTACTGGCAGCGATTGAACGATCGCGAGATTACCTGCTGCAGCAGCAGGATCCCTCCGGCTTCTGGGTGGGTGAACTCGAAGGCGATACGATCCTCGAGTCCGAATACATTCTCCTGCTGGCCTATCTCGGTCAGGAAGGAGAAACGACTGCCAGGCGGTGTGCGAATTACATTTTACGCAAGCAATTGCCGGGCGGCGGCTGGGCCATCTATCCCGGCGGACCGTTGGAAATCAGTGCCTCGGTTAAGTCGTACTGGGCCCTCAAGCTGACCGGACACTCGCCCGACGCCGAATACATGCTCCGTGCCAAAGCGGCAATTCTGGCGGCCGGCGGAGCCGAACGGGTCAACAGCTTTACGCGGTACTATATGGCATTGCTGGGGGCGATCTCGTACGACAAGTGCCCCGCCGTCCCGCCCGAAGTCATGCTGATCCCCAACTGGTGTCCCTTCAACATTCACGAGATGTCGGCCTGGTCGCGCACGATCATTGTGCCGCTGTCGCTGTTGTGGGCATTTCGGCCGCATCACACCTTGCCCCCCGAACATGGAATTCGCGAGTTGTTCGTGAAATCTCCGGAAGAATTGCCGGCGACCATGGGGACCTCGGCCGTCGTCGATGCCCTGAAGAAACCGACCTGGATCAACTGGGACAAGGTCTTCCGCGGGCTCGATATCGCCATCAAGTTTGGTGAACGCTGCGGCCTGCTGCCGTTCCGAAAACTGGCCATCCGCCGGGCCGCAGACTGGATGATCGAACGCTTCGCCGACAGTGACGGCCTGGGCGCGATTTTCCCCCCGATCATCTGGAGCGTGGTCGCCTTGAAGTGCCTTGGGCACTCGGATGATTCGCCCCTGGTGCAGGCGGCCCTAAAAGAACTCGAAAAACTGTCCATCCGCGAAGGAGACACGATTCGGCTCGAACCCTGCCGTTCGCCCGTCTGGGATACGGCCATCGCGACCATCGCGCTGTGTGATTCGGGCCTGCCGGCCGATTCGCCCGCCATCAAGAGTGCCGTCAACTGGCTGCTTTCCAAGGAAGTGCGAACCGCTGGCGACTGGACGGTGCGCAGTGCGAACAAGCAGCCAGGTGGCTGGTTCTTCGAATTCAACAACAAGTACTATCCCGATGTCGACGACACGGCGATGGTGCTGATCGCCCTCACGCGGACCCTCTCGTCAACCGACCTGTCGGAATGGCGTGCCGAGTACCTGATGACCGATGGTGTTCCCGAACAGGGGACCAATATCGAAGTCTCCACGGTCTTTGCCCAGCACGATGCCAATCGCATTTCAGCGATGAGTCAACTCGATGCCTTGCATCCGATTCTGTCTGCGATTTCCCGTGGCGTTCGCTGGATCGCCGGCATGCAGAATCGTGACGGAGGCTGGGGCGCGTTTGATCGCGACAATGATCGCGAGATCTTCACGCGGGTTCCCTTCGCCGATCACAATGCGATGATCGACCCCAGTACCGCCGATCTCACGGCGCGGGTCATGGAAATGTACGCGGGACTCGGCATGACGACCGAGCACCCGATCGCTAAACGGGCTCTGGAATTCATCTGGAAAAACCAGGAAGCCGACCATTGCTGGTTCGGCCGCTGGGGAGTGAACTACATCTACGGGACGTGGCAGACGATTGTCGGCCTGACCGCCGTTGGTGTGCCCGCATCGGATCCGCGCATTCGCCGTGCCGTGGCCTGGTTGAAAACCTATCAGCAGGACAGTGGCGGCTGGGGCGAGTCGGTCGCCACGTATGACGACCCGCGGCTTCGCGGACAGGGGACGCCCACCGCGTCGCAGACGGCCTGGGCCCTGCTCGGGTTGTGCGCCGCCGGTGAAGTCGAGTCGGCGGCCGTGGAAGCCGGCGTGCAGTACTTGCTCGACACGCAGCGCGATGACGGTGGCTGGGACGAGACCGATTTCACGGGGACCGGCTTCCCCAAGGTCTTTTACCTGCGGTACCACCTGTATTGCCTGTATTTCCCGTTGATGGCGCTGTCGCGCGTGGCCCGGATGCGAAACGCCCGACGAGTCGAATCTGGTCAATGGCTGAAAGACGCAGGCGAGTGATCGCATCCGTCTCGTCTGACACTCAATCCAAAACCGGCAGGTCTGTTTGACAACCTGCCGGTTCTTTTTTTCGGTCTCCCGTCTGGTTGTTGGAGAGCTTTGCCACCCCGAAGTGGACGCCCAGCCCGTGGCGTATAGACTCCCAAAAGTCGACATGAGGGCCGGTTCGAGACGTGTTTTCACGAGCAGGCCGGGCGTTCTGCGCACCCGCTCCGGGGTGCGGGGCTTGTCGTATCGGGTTTCCGGGGGTAGCCGCTGCGCGGAACCCCCCCCGGCTAATTGCTCATCACCCCTTTGAGGTGGGGACACGCGCGGCCCTCATCGTGCCAACGAATCAGCAGAACAATCAATAATCCTGCTGGTAGTTTTTTTGTCACCCATCCAGTGCTCGTGATGCATCCTACTTGGCGACGGTCGGGATCCGCGTATGCCAGTCGGTCTCCTGCTGGTACTGATGTGCCGTCCGCAGCAGCACGCTTTCGGTAAACGGCTGGCCCACCAGTTGCATGCCGATGGGCAGTCCGGATCGCGAGAAGCCACAGGGCAGGGCGATGGCTGGGTATCCCGTCAGGTTGAACGGCAAAGTCAGATCGAGGTAGGCTCGCACCAGCGGTTTCGGCCCTCCGGGGACTTCGGCCATCGTGGCGCCAAAAGGCGTGGCTGTGACAGGGGTGGTGGGCGTGAGAAACACGTCAATCGTCTCGAATACTTTGGCCCATTCCCGTCGAATAATACGGCGGGCCCGCAATGCATCCAGGTAATTCACGGCGGGCATGAAAAGTCCCGAGAGCAACAACGGCCGGATGTCATCGGCGTACTCCGCTGCCTGCTTCTCCAAAAACGGGCGGTGAAACGCGCTGGCTTCGGGAAAGATGATGGCCCGATGCGCTCCCAGTGTTTCTTCCAGCAGTGGCAGGTTGACTTCGACCTGCCGGGCTCCCAGCGATAACAGCTTGTCCAGCCCGGCCGTGACGGCGGCCGCAACTTCTGGATCCAGCCCTTCGAAAAACCAGCGGTGCATGACTCCGATCCGCAAGCCTCGAATTCGAGCCGAGATCTCCGCGGGATAATCTGGCACAGCGCGCCGGCTGGATGTCTCGTCGGCGGGGTCAGTGCCGGCGAGAACCTTCAGAACCAGGGCCGCATCGGCCGCCGTGCGCGTGAGGGGACCGACATGGTCCATCGTCCACGACAGCGGCAAGCCTCCGGCCCGGCTGACCCGGCCATACGTCGGCTTCAAACCGGTCACGCCGCACAACGCACTGGGTTGACGGATTGAGCCTCCCGTGTCGGAACCGAGAGTCACCGGGCAGATCCCCAGAGCGACGGCGATCGCCGAACCGCTGCTCGAGCCTCCGGCGATCCGCGACGGGTCCCACGGATTGCGGGCGTTGCCAAAGGTGGGGTTCTCTCCGGTGAAGCCAAAGGCGCATTCGTGCAGGTTGAGTTTGCCGATGCAGACGCCCCCCGCGTCGATGAGCTTTTGAACGGCCGTGGCGTTCGATTTCGCGATGCGGTTGGCAAATACTTTCGCACCATACGTGGTGGGGGTTCCTTCCAGGTCGAACAGATCCTTCACGGCGAACGGGACGCCGGCCAAAGGTAATCGCTCGCCGTTGCGAATCCGTTCATCCACGCGAGCCGCCTGACGCCGGGCAATATCGGGGGTGATCTTGGTAAACGCCCGAAAACGGTCCTGGAATTTCTCGGCTCGTTGCAGCGCCGCGTCGACGATGTCCCGGGCGGATCGCTGCTGGCTGTGGACCGCGGTGGTGATTTCCGAGCAACTGGTCAAGGGCATGTTCACGGCTGTCCCTCCGCGGCGGCAAACGTGGTCGCCGGTTCGACATCTCCCAGAGGCAAAGCCCGCAGGGCTTGCATATCAGCCGACAATGCGTTGAGCATATCGGCGGTGGCCCCCGCGTTCGCGGGCGAGATCGTCAGGCCCAGAAATTGTGTCGCCATCGATTCGATCGTGGCAGTCGTGATCGGACGCGTGTCGGGCATCGCCTTGGCTCCGTGGTCTGTCGGAACGGTCTTCCAGTCGCGCCGCACCAATTGGGCGGGGTGGGAATTTCCGGGACTTGATCATACCGTCCCGCCGAAATCGCCACAAAGATCCGCCGACAAAATATCAGCCCCGATTGCATCCGACTCTGGAAATGTCCTATCGTGCAGAAAACGCTCAGGAGTCAACACCATGGTCCATGTCTTCATTCCGCCGTTATTACGTGACGCCACGGGCGGTCAGGCCGAGGTCGATGTCGAGGCGACATCGGTGAGGCAGGTCATCGCCAGCCTGGAATCGCAATTCCCCGGGATCCGGTCACGGTTGTGTCAGGCCGATCAAATGCGACCGGGCATTGCGGTCGCGATCAACGGCAGCATCGCCACCAGGGGCTTGCTGCAGGCAGTGCCCGGCGGCGCGGAAGTTCATTTTCTTCCCGCTCTGGCCGGCGGTTGAACGGTTCGTTGCGTCACTGGGCGGGACCGCCGCGCACTGTGAAGTCCACATGCTCTGGTGCGATCTGAATCTCAGCCTGCAGCGAGGCGATGCGATTCAGCAACTGGGCCAGCAGCTGCAGATCGCGTTCGACAACGTCCCGTTGTTCTCCCCGGTTGCGGACGGCATCCTGCACCAGTTGTTCTGCCAATTCCTGCAGATAGACCACGAATTCATCGAGCGCGATCAACTGCCGATCCGTCGACGCTGTGTCGGATGACGGAGCGGCGGCGGTTGACTCGGACTCGCGTTTCAACTCGTCGATCAGATCCCGCACAATTTCGGCCGTCGAACCAATGATTAAATGGCCCTGTGTCAGCACAAACGCCGGATTCACGTGGTACAGGAACTGTCGGCTGGGATCAGAACCCACGGCCGCATCTGAGAATCGAAACGTCGTCATTCGAACGTCGCGATGCGCCAGTTTTTGAAAGCCTTCAATCTGCTTGTTGAGGCCGAACAGGATCAATCCATCGGCGGGTGCCAGCACGCGGTCGCGAATCGCCGTCTCGTCACGGACCGAGAGCACCAACGCCACGGCCGGTAACCGCTGCTCGATTTTCTTACGGTAAACCTGTTCTCGTTGCCGCGCGACGACCAACCGCAATTGCGGGCCAATCCAATTGAGTAAGTCGGAGATTCCGAATTGTGTGGGGAGTTCCCGAAGATTTTCGTCAGCCGATTCGAGTTCCCGTACAATTCTGGGAGTCAGCAAATCCTGGCGGGCATGCCACAGTCGACTGTAATCGCGATACCACGACGCCGAGTAAATGGTGCCCGGCGGTTGCAGCAGACTCGCAGCGGCGGCTGCAGGGCGGTCGCTGACCCCTGGGGCAAAAAAGCCTCGCAGTGCAGGATGTGCCGTGGACTCGCGCGCCGCGACGCGCCAACGCAATGTCCACGCATTGTTTTCTGTGAACAGACCCGCCGCGGCGAAATCGGCCCGCCGCAGCAGGTCGAGATACCCTCCGAGCAATAACGGGACCATGGGTTCATCGGCTGGCAATTGCAGGGCCCGCTGCAGGTTCGGGTCCTGCTTCAGGAGTTGCAGATTGAAGGTGACCAGCACGGTGGGCCGTTCGCCTTGCGGATCAACCAGTCGCAGCGACTCTGGTAACGCAAACGCCGGATGCCGTGGGCTGCCGGCATTCAGGTCATCGAGTCGGTCGAGTGCCGATTCGAGTCTTGTCTGCGAGTTCGTCAGTACGAGTTGTTTTCCGACGACCGCGTAGATGCTGCTGCCGACACGTTGTAGCAGGTGATCATGGTGTTTCAACGGTGCCGGCCATGCGGCGTTGTTGGTCTCGGGTGCACGGCGGAGTTCGGCCTCGATTGCCGACATGAATTGGGTGAGTGTCCTTTCGTCGGCTGCTGTGAAGACCGCCGTGACTTCGGGTTCCCCTGGCCCCTGGGGAGGATGCACGACGACCACGATGCCCCCGGCGGTCAGTCGCGCGAGGGCAGTGGGCCAATCGACCGCCAGGCTCTTTTCCAGGAAGCGGCCCACCTGCCGGAATTTCTCGAAATCGCCTGCGTCGGTGGCGCGCTTGACGGCCTGAGTTTGACTGAACAACTGCCACAGATCACGCAGCAAAGCTCGCTCGGCCAGTTGCGTCGGGCGATGGACTTCAACCAGTACCGCCATTTTGGGGTCGGCCAGATGCCGGGCGGTGAGTTCGCCGGCGGAGATGCGTGTTCCGGCACAGATCGCCAGAGACACGAGCAATAAGCAGACTCGACGCGGCATGATTCAGCATTTCTTGGAGCGTGGACCCTGAAACCTCACAGTATTAGGCCAGCAGCAGGGCAGACCTGCCCAGTGGCCAATCGTGTTACCAACCGGGAGGGCCCGATGATTCAAAAAACTGGGTCATCGCCGAGAGAAACCCTGGGATTTCTGTGGCTGAATGGGGAGCGTGCGGCGTCTCGGGTCATTTCGCAACCCCCCACCCGCCTGGTTCACGTTTGCCTCGCCGCCATCCAGTCCCGCCCAGCCGGGGAGATTGCGGTCAGATTTCGGGGCGTGACACCAGATGGAACGTTACTCGGCGTCGCGCGATCTGGCCGGTGCCGAACGGTCAGGCGAGTGTTTCGCCGATTTGATAGATGCCGGCGGTGTCGAAGACCTGTGAATTCGACTCGAACAATTTGCGAACGGCCGCTTTATGAATTTTCATCTTCAGACCACCCACCCCGAATGCGCCATAGCAGATGACACCCGCCTGATCGACGGCTTTGTCGCGCGAACTGATTCCGGCGATGCCGACGGGGGGAACGGCGTTGACGTCGATTGCGACTTTCAGGTCGCGCATCGTTTGCCGGACATCGGCCGGCAGCAGTTCGACTCCCGCGGCACCCGCGGCGATCACCAGTTGCACGCCGGCACAGGCGGCCTGGAGTTCGGCTGACGTGGCTGGCGCATACGGTGTTAATGTCGCTCCTGCCGCGGCATGTTTCTGCAGATCGTCGCAGACGGCCCGCGCTCGATCGAGCGATCGGGAAGCGACCCGCACCCGGGCCCCTTCTGCCGCCAGCAATTGGGCGGCGCGAACCCCTACGGGACCGGTCCCCGCGAGCACGAGGGCTTCCGCACCCGGCAAGGGCAGGTGTTTGCGGGCCGACAGCACGGCCGCTGCCGCTGTCGTGTTGGATCCATTCGAATCCATCATCACCGAGACCCGCACGGGTCCGAAGAACGTATTGCTGACTTTCGCCAGCAGCGCTTCACCGGCCTTAACATTGCTGCCGCCGATGAAAATCGCCGTGTGGGCCAGGTCCGCTCCACCCCGGGTGAACATCGCCCCGTGAACCAGTGGTTCCACGGTTTCGGGGGTCACCCCGCCGTAGCTGAAGAGGTGGTCAACGTCAGAGTCGACCGCGACGACGCGATCGAAAACACTCGGTTGCGGATCGGTATCAAGCTGGATGAGGATGTTTTTCATGGTGATCCAAAGAGACA
>JAFEBR010000012.1 GCA_018242565.1 Planctomycetota bacterium
ATCCGGGTATTTGTTCTTTCTGGAATTCGAAGGTCATGCGGCCGAGGGGCGCACCAAACGGATGCTTGAAGAACTGGCGAAAAAAGCGGTCCGTCTGGAAATGCTGGGCTCGTACCCGCGGAGTGAACCTGTCGAATGATTATTGTTGTCAGACCGAATTCCACCCAGGAGCAAATCGACCACATCGTGGCCCACATCCACAGCCTGGGATTGCGGACCGATGTCAGTCAGGGAATTAAGCGGACCGTCATTGGCGTGATCGGCGAAGAAGACCTGGTCCGTAATGCGCCGCTGGCCGCCATCCCCGGCGTAGAAGAAATCGTGCCGATTCTGAAACCGTACAAACTGGCCAGCCGCGAATATCAAAAAGAAGACTCGGTCATTGACGTCGGTCGCGGCGTCAAGGTCGGCGGCGGTTACTTGGGGATGATCGCTGGTCCTTGCGCCATCGAAGGTCGCGAGATCCTGTTTGAAATTGCCAGCGCCGTGAAAGCGGCCGGTGCCAACATTCTGCGAGGCGGCGCGTACAAGCCGCGCACCAGCCCCTACAGCTTCCAGGGACTGGGCGAAGACGGGCTTAAGCTGCTGCGAGAAGTCGGCGACGAGCTGGAAATGCCGATTGTCACCGAAGTGATGGACCCGCGGCAGGTGGCACTGGTCGACAAGTACACCGACATGTTCCAGATCGGCGCCCGGAACATGCAGAACTTCAACCTGCTCAACGAAGTGGGCCAGACCAAGCGGGCCGTGCTGCTGAAACGCGGCATGAGCGCCACGGTGGCTGATCTGTTAATGTCCGCCGAGTACATTCTGGCGGGGGGCAACAAGAAGGTCATTCTGTGCGAACGCGGAGTAAAGAGTTTCGATTCTTCGACCCGCAACCTGCTCGACCTGTCGATCGTGCCGAACGCCAAGGGCTTGAGCCACTTGCCGATCATTGTGGACCCGAGCCATGCCACGGGGCGTCCCGATCTGATTCCGCCGATGGCGCTTGCCGCGGTGGCCGCCGGGGCCGACGGAGTGCACATCGAAGTGCACAGTTGTCCGGAAAAGGCCATGAGCGATGGTCCCCAGGCGCTGCTGCCGCATCAGTACGCCGCGGTGATGAATCAGATGCGCCAGGTGGCCGAGATTTTCCACCGGACGATTCCCGTACCGCACGGAAAAGCCTAGGCCGCGGGGATTGGGGTGCGGTATTGCAGAGAACCGCCCGCCCCCGGATTGGCCGGTTTCAGGCGTGGGCCGCAGCGGGCCATTGGCCGCCGCCGCGTGTTTTGCTTCAGTGAATTGAGTTTGTACCGATCGTATTTTTGAGTTTGGCGAGGCGTTTATGAGAAAAATGTTCGTGGCCGGTAACTGGAAGATGAACACGCTGGCGCAGTCGGCGGTGGAACTGGCGTCGGGGCTGGCGCAGGTCGTTCCCGCGCGGTTGGCGAACGTCGATGTGGCGGTTTGCCCGCCGTTTCCGTTCCTGTCGGCGGTTGGGGCGGCGGTGGCTGGCAGCGGAGTGGACCTGGGGGCTCAAAACGTCTGGTTCGAAAAGCCCGGGGCCTACACGGGCGAAGTGGCGATTGAGATGCTGGCCGACGTGGGCTGTCGCTGGGTGATTCTGGGTCACAGCGAACGCCGGGCGATTCTGGGTGAAACCGATGCCCTGATCAGCAAGAAGGTCAACGCGTGTCTGGCAAAGGGATTGCCGGTCATTCTGTGCGTTGGTGAAACGTTGGCCGAGCGACAGGCGAACCAGACCGAAGCGGTGCTCAATACCCAGATGGCGGGGTCGCTGGCGGGGGTCGAAGCCTCGGCGATGGCCCACGTCGTGATTGCCTATGAACCGGTATGGGCGATCGGCACGGGGGTCACGGCGACCACCGAGCAGGCACAATCGGCCCATCTGCACTTACGCAAATGGCTCGAAAGTCGTTACAATCCGGCGGTCGCGGCGGCTACCCGCATTTTGTACGGGGGCAGTGTGAAGGCGCAAAATGCGGCGTCTTTGCTGGAGCAGCCCGACGTGGACGGTGCCCTGGTGGGCGGCGCCAGCCTGAAAGTCGACGATTTCTTGCCGATTATTCGTGCCGCAGAAACCGCACGGAAGAGCTGATTCATACAAGGAAGGAGTGTTGGAGAGCGAATATGACGACTGGCAATTTGGTTTTGGCAAGCCTGGGCGACTTTCTGCTGGGCCTGTTGATGGTTTTGGGGATGTTCCTGATGTTCGTCATCCTGCTGCAGCGCGGCCGAGGGGGCGGATTGGCCGGGGCGTTGGGCGGCATGGGTGGCCAGAGTGCTTTCGGTACCAAGGCGGGTGACGTGTTCACCGTCATCACCATCGTCACGGTCTGCCTGTGGGTGGTTCTGGCGTGTATCACCGGGGCCCGGTTGAACTACGAAGAAAACCACTTCGGCATCAAGACCACCGATACCGACGAACAGGCGGAAATCAAGCAGGCTCCGGGAGATAAGGCTGACGGCGCTGCGGGCGACGATAAAGACAAGACCGACGCGGCCTCGGGCGAACAGAAAGGCGAGGCCGACAAGCCTGCCAAAACCGACGATGAAGCCGCCGCCGGGGATAAGCCCGCTGACGAACCCGCCGATAAGTCGGCAGGCGAAGCGAGCGATGCTAAGCCGACCGAACCTCAAGGTGAAGCGAAGCCGGCTGGTGACGAGGCTCCTGCCAAAGCGCCGGAAGGTGAGAAGACCGACGCTCCCAAAGACGAATAAGTTGGAGTGCCGGTTTTCAAGTGTTTTCACGCTTTCGTAATTTTGCGTCTGTGAGGTAGCCGTGTTGCTCAGTATGACGGGTTTCGGCGACGCACGTTTTCAAGACGAGCGGGTGTCGGCATCGGTCGAATTGCGCGCGGTCAACAATCGATATTTCAAGATCTCGATGAAGTGCTCTGAGGCGTATGCTTCACTCGAGGGGGATATCGAACGAATTGTCCGTGAGACGATCAGTCGGGGGACCGTGCATGTCGCCGTCCGCCTGAATCGCCAGTGGAGTGCCGACGAGTTCGCACTCAACACGGTGGCCCTCAAGAGCTACTGGTCGCAATTGCAGGTAGCTGCCCGCGAACTGGGAGCTGCTCCGCCGACCGAAATTGGTCCGTTGCTGGCTGTGCCGGGGGTGGTGGAAGAAGAAACCCGCCGGCATGTCGACTTGCAGGCCGATGGCGAGATCATTAAGCGGTTGCTCGGGGAAGCGCTGC
>JAFEBR010000130.1 GCA_018242565.1 Planctomycetota bacterium
ACGATCGAAAGCAACCCAACCATGTTGAATACGTTCAAACACGCCATGTTGACCTGTGTCGCCGTGGCCTCGGCCCTGTTGGTCTCGGATTCGTCTGCCAGCGCCGGAATCGTTGTCGATAGCTACCTCCAGCAAGTCGCTACGGAGGGACACGACCCCCAAGACTCGTCAAACGACTATGCATTTTCCCCCGGGCCCTTGAGCACCTCGTCGAACGCCGGGTACGCCAAAATCACAAGTTCCGAAGCGACCGCCACCAGCATCGCTTTCAGTTATTCCCTGGGGCTGAGCGGCAACTTCGACACTCAAGGATTTGCAAACACGTCTCAAGACGTTTTTTTCCACGTGACGGAGGACACGTCGTTTGCCTACAACCTGTCGGCGTACGATTTGGCATCATACGGCTCTGATAATTATGCGTATCTTTTTGATTTTACGGTCAACGACTACGTCTTTCAGACCCCTTTTCCTGGCAACGCACAGGGGGCCGGCTTCACATTCAGCGGCACGCTGATTGCAGGGCATGACTATGACCTTTATACCTTTGTGCAACCCAAGGTCAACAGTGAGTTTGGTTCGACAGAATTTGCGATGACGGGGCACAGCGCGTTGACCGTGGCTCCCGAGTTGACAGTGGTTCCTGAACCGTCGGCCTTCGCCCTTTCGTCTCTCTTACTGGGCGGGTTCGGCGTGATTGCCTTGATCAAACGCGGTAAGCGGAATGCGGCCGCCGTTTAGGTACGCTTGCGCCGGTTGTCCTTCGTTGATTCCGGCCCGTTCTTCCCAGCCACGCTTGACACCGCCGCTCACCGTCGGGCGCTGGCTGCGACTGGGCGGCAGTTGTGTGCCGACGCGGCCCCTCGCATGGTCGCCCGTCGCCCCGACGAGCCCTAAAATCCATTCACTCTTACGACCGAAAGAAACTCCAATATGTTGAAAACGATCAAACACGCAATTTTGATCTGTGTCGCTGTGGCCTCGGCTCTTTTGGCGTCGGCTTCGTCTGCCAGCGCCGGAATCGTTGTCGACAGTTACTTCCAGGCAGTCTCTACGTATGGATACGATCCGGAAGACGGGTCAGACGACCATGTATCGACCACCGGACCCTTGAGTACTTCATCGAGCATCGGGTACGCCAACATCACAAGTTCCGAAGCGACCACCACCAGTATTGCTTACAGTTATTCCCTGGGACTGAGCGGCAGCTTCGACACTTTCGGATATGCAGAGGCGCATCAAGACGTTTATTTCCACGTGACGGCGGACACGTCGTTCGCCTACAACCTGTCGGCGTACGAGTTGGCTTCACGCTCCTCTTATAACGGTGCGTATCTTTATGATAATACGACCAATGCCATCGTGTTTTTTGCCCCGAGCCCCGGCCTCTACCAGGGGGCCGGCTTCACATTCAGCGGCACTCTGCTCGCGGGGCATGACTATGAGCTTTACGTCTATGTCGGACCAGTTGTCTCCAGTGAGCATGGTTCGCTGGAATTTGCGATGACGGGGAGCAGTGCGTTGACACTGGTTCCCGAACCGTCGGCCCTCGCCCTGTCGTCCCTGTTGCTGGGCGGGTTCGGCGTGATCGGCCTGGTCAAACGCTTGAAGCGGAACGCGGCCACCATTTAGGTTCGCTCGCGCCGGTTGTCCTGCGTTGCTTTCACCCCGTCGGCCCCCGCTGGCGGGGTGTTTTCACGCGCGCGGTCGGCCGTTCGCAGGGGCATTGTGCCGTCTCGGCATCGTTTTGGGGCCCTTCAACGAGCAACTGCCGGATTGTGGGACGACGACCGGTAGACCTTGGCGGTTTCCTGCGGCGACAGTGATCAAAGGGGCCGCCGCCGATGTGACTGTGGAAGTCGGCTGTGCCGCACGTCCAACCGGCCCGCACCAACAGGGACTCCGCGTCTCTGTCGCCAACCGTCTCCGCTGAAATTCTCGCCACGCGGGGCCGTATGCGACAACGCTGTGTGAATCGGTCGCCGCGTGCCGGGAGGAAATTGGCCACCCACCGCCGACAACGGGACTTTTACGAGTTATTTACGACGGCTGAGTTTGGCCATGCTCTCCATAAGCCATGCCATCTGCAAGAACTCTTTGATCAACGTGTCGATGTCCGTGGGCTTGGTCCCGCTTCCCGCGGCGATCCGCTGCCGGCGGTTCGTGTCGATCAGCCTGGGGTTCTGCCGCTCTTGAACGGTCATCGAGTCGATGATCCCTGCGATCTGCTTCAAGTCGTGGACCATGTCAAAATCGCCGTTCGCGAGCATCTCGGTGGTCTTTTCGTTGAGGGACAGCGAACTCATGATCTGCTTCAGCGGGCCGAGCTTTTGGAGTTGCTCCATGGTCTGGCGGAAATCGTCCAGGGTGAATCGGTGCGGGCCCGGTGTGGCCGCGGGTCGTTCTCGGAGTGTTGCGGTGTGGTCGAACCACAAGCGTTGCCCGCAATGGGGACAGGGCACTTCACCCATGGGCCAGGTTGGCGTGACCTGCACGTGATTCCCACAGAAGGGACAATGGTTCCGCCAACCTTCTGGAGTTCGCGATAGTGCTTTCATGGTCGAATCAAACGTTGTGGAAATGTGACCGGAAACATTCGAAACGTCTGGGCTAGTAAAAGTCAGCGTAGGTCACTTGTTGCCAGCACGGCGAGCAAGGCCCGTCAGCCACCCGATAAGTCTATCAGGACGTCCTATCGCCTGCGAGATCCACTACCGCGGGGGCTGGAACTGGTCGCCAACAAGCATGCAGTAGGGGGGACTACAGCACCGCAGAAACAGCGCTGCCGCAATGTACTGGCCCGAAGAACAACACGCTCCCGACCGCGCCGGCGGAGTGACGGGGTCGCCTTTGTGCACGGGGCAGGCGGGAAGGATGGTTCGGGCCGCTGGCCGAATGTGGGAGCGCGTTACATTGGCTGGACTTGCGGCGGGGGGCCTGTCACGCGTTTGAATCTAAAGACATGTTCGGCACGGCGCTGGCCGTAGACAATCGGGACTTCGACTTCCGCGGCGGAATCGGCGGCCTGGTAGCCTGCGGGAGCCTTGGTGACTCCGTACGTGAACCCGGCGTTCGCGCTGACGAACCGGCGAAAGTTCCCGTCTTTGTCACTGCGCCAGGCGGCCTGACGGCTCTCGTCTGGGGGGTCATGGGCAAAAGGCGAGCCGAGGTTCTCGGCGTAGATGGGGTGCGCCCAGTCTTCACCGACAGCATTCTCTGTATAGAACTCGGCCCCGGGCAGTCCGTTCCCTGTCTCGGCGTCCACGGCCCGCAACACCAGTTCGCAGGCCGGCAACAACCGGTAGATCAAGCGCCGTGCGCCCCCTGCTGCCTCCGCGGTGTCGTCACGCCGTTTACCGGCCAGCCATTTCTCGCCACCCTGGCGAGTCACGTACAGGCTCAAATCGGGGCGCGGCCCGCGCGGTTGCCCGTCCCACAACTTCTCGATTGGCAAATACGGCAACTCCTGGGTGGCGGTCAGGTGGATCGCATAAAACGCCAGTGGCAGCAGCGCCTGAACCTGGCCTTGAGCATCGGTGGTGAACTGCCCCATCGATTTGCGGCGGTCGCCATAGCCGTTCGTGAACTCGACCTGCAGTCCTGCCAGTGGAACCTGCTTCTCGCCGCCCAGGAACTGCAGCGTGACCGGGCGAATTCCGGGTGGCATGACGCGTTGTTCGGTGGGGCTCCACTTCTTGACGACGGCGTCTTTTGGGGGATTGAACACAAAATCGGCTTCCTTCAAACCGGCGGCCTCTCCCAACTCCAGCCGGGTGATGGTCACTTTCGTGCGATTCGCTGTATATCCCGAGCGCTTGGCCGGCCGGTCCAGGAAAAACGCCTCGAGGACCAGGGTCTTGGCGACCCATACGCCCGGTGCGGGCTCGAAGAAGTCCTGGTATTCGGTTCGCGAGTCGAGTTGATTGTTCGACGAGACCTCAATGCGAGACGGCAGATATCCACGGTCGGGACGAACGCCAAAGTACTGGATCACCATCTTCCGGTCGGGATACTCGACCCGGACGTTCCAGACGTTGTGTCCTTCTTGCAACTCGCGCTCAATTTGCAGTTTCGACGGGCTGTTCGTCACAGGCGGAGCCGAGAGGGGCCGATCCCAGTAGGCAACTTGCCGACTCTCGGGATGCAATTCGCCATACGCCAGCGACTTCGTGGCCGGTCTCCAGGCGTATTCCAGATCGCCATCGACACCGGTGACCCACTGGTCCGACCAGGTCTTGTCGTCCTGGGGGGCCGGATTGGGAATCTGCCGATCGAATTCCATGCGGAGCCATGTGCCTTGCCGCAGGCGCTGCAGGGTTCCCCGAGTGGTCACGGTCCGCTGCGGATTGTCATTGGTGGGCCGGCGCCATTCGTAATCGAACGAAAGTTCGAGCCGGCCAGTGGCTAACCGGGCGGTGTTGGCTTGCAGGAGTTTCTCGAACTCGGCCACTGTTGTCGGCAATACGACCGGATTGTTCGGGCGGGCGGCACGCGGGGCCGGCATGGGCTCAGCCTGTTCCAGCCCAATCCTCAATTCGTCGCCTGAGGCGGGCCTGCCAAACCAGAGGTGGTAACCAGGAGCAAAGGCATACAGGGGGATCTGCGTGCCGGTCTGGCTTGGAAACCGAAATTCTCCGGATTCACCTGTGACTGCGAGTCCGCCCCCCAGCATGAAGACTTTGACGTCCCGTACGGGAAGCCCGCGTTCATCAACAACCGTGCCGGTGACATCGTCGCGCTGGGCTTGAGCCACAACCTGCGTGAGGGGCGTCGAACTGGCCACCCACGCCGGATCTCCGAATTTCATGTCGCGTCGCACCAGCTTCAAACGCAACGGAGGTTGACTGGCATCGAAGCGGTCGCGAGGTGGTACGGTCAAATTCTTTTCGACTCGCAGGGTGTCAGAACTCAGGATCTGATCCGAGGACGCCGCGATGAGCAGGACTCTTCCTGGTGTTACGAGAAACTGGAACCGCCCCTGGTCGTCGGACTTCGCCGTCATGCCTCGCGGCGCTGCCGGGGGGCGTGCTGTCGAGTAACAGTAGACCGTGGCCCCGGGCACCGGCTGGTCCTGTTCGTTGACGACCACGCCTGCGACCGGCGTGCCCTTCCGGAGCGTCAGTCGCGATGCGGCAATTTTCCCCGCTTCGACAAGCAGGCCGTCATCGGCTGCCGCCGTCATTTCTGCATTGCCAGACTTCTCGAGCCAGACAACATAGACTCCCGGCACCGGGGCAGCCAGGCGATACTTGCCTTGAGCATCAGTAATCGATCGGGCCTCTCCCAGTTGACCGGAATCGGTCAGCACGGCGCCACAGGCAATCGTCGCGTCAGCCACGGGCTTTCCGGCCTCGTCGAGAAGTATTCCGACGATCTCGCCATTCGGGTCAATTATGATGTCGTTCTCGTTGCCAGGATCGGCGTCACGACGCACGGCGGCTTGTTCTTCGTCGCTGTGATCGCGGGAAGGCGGGCCGCCGCCACGTGCAGGATTCAGCATCACGTTCGCCGACAAGTCCAACGGACCGGAATCTTGGGGCGGATTGACGAGGACGATGGCCGCATAATCTTTCTGGGCAATCCGATCCCCGCGATAATACGTGTCGCGATAAATCCCTTCGGAAACCACCAATTCGTGCAGCGTGCCGTATTCCGATTTCTGTTCCTCGGCATTCCACCTGGTTCGCCCCGGGGCAAAAAACGCTTTCGGATCGACGCGAGCCGGTCGATAGTTCGTCCCTTGTGGCAGCTTGACAAGTACGGCGCCTGGGCCGGGCAGAACAAAGCCTTCGTAAGTTCCAGCGCCCCTCTTCGCGGCCAGATTGACCGGCCAATGATATTCCGCGCGACTCCGGGCCAGATGCGGATTCGGCTGAATGTCAGTGTACGAGACCTCGGCGTCGACGGGCCGATTCTGCTCGTCAACCAGTTTCAGGCGGAATGGAATTCCCCGCGAGGACTCAATCACAACTTCGGCGTTGCCGTCCGCCATGGTGCTGGCCGACAGGTACGGCAGTCCCGGCGTGGCGATGGCCGCAATTTCATGCTGAGATACATCGGGTGACAATCCGTAAATCGTAAAGCGGCCCGCGTCGTCCGTGACCCAGGGATACAAACTGGCCGTGACCTCGTTGACTGCGTTCTGCCGCGGCCCGACCCACATCCCCGCGACTGGCTGGCGACTGTCGCGATCAATCACGCGTCCTTTGACCGTGCGGCCCGGCTGGAGTTGCAGAGTGAATCGCGCACCATAGATTATCGGCTGGCTCGCAAGGGGAATTTTTGGCTCACCCAACCGTGTGCGCACATCGGGTGCATCGCGCGTCATCACAACGAAATCTGTATCCACGACGCTGGGAGCCGACACGTGCAGTCGAACGAGTCGATCCCGTCCGATCCCGGACAACTGGAAACGACCAGCGGCATCGGTCCGCGTTTCGACGACCAACCCCGGCAGCAAGTGAGGGTCGTAAAGCTCGGTCTCGTAGTCAGTCGAGTTGAATACCGTGAATTGCGTTTCGCGGGCGAGATGCGCAGTGAGGTCATGGCGTTGTGGGATCATGACTCCCGTAATGCGGACTCGTGCTTCCGCAAGTGGACTGCCATCCGGATTGAGGAGCCTTCCCTGGAGGGAAACGTCGTCCCTGGCGAGCCTCAGATTCAATGGAGCTCCTGCGACAGGATCCCCATGAGTCCGGAAACCGCCCGTGCTGTCCCCCCAGGTCTTGACCCAGTCCGCCGCGAAACCGTCCGCGGTTGCAATCAGCAGTCCCTGCCGACGCGCCACGCGACCATCGGAAAGAGCGTACGTCATGTCGGGCGCCTCAAACTCAAAGCGGCCATCCCCATCGGTCTCCGCCCGAACTTTGCC
>JAFEBR010000131.1 GCA_018242565.1 Planctomycetota bacterium
GGAATGATCAGCGTGCCGGCTGCCGGATCACCCGAGGCCTGGGCTCGCGCCCAGACGGCAGGGGAACGCGCGCTGACTCGCGAGAAGATGGTCGCACTCACCGTGAATCGGTCCGATTGTGCCGCCGGGATTGTGGGTTTGATCGAAACCTGGCGGGCGGCGATTCCCGGTGTCGTCGTGCTGCCGGTCTATTGCAGTGCCGGGGAACGAAACGTTGCCAGTAAATCCAGTTACCCCCGCGTAGTCTTCGGTGATCCTCTGCCCCCGGCGGTCACACTTGAGGCTATAATCGCGGCGGTCAATAGTCTGGCTGATACCCCGCTCGATGCGGAATGAATCTGTCCGTGCCGAATCGACTCGAACCAGGTTCCGCGGTAGCCGCACAGGTCACGCTAAAGGCGTTTGTGCGAGGTCGACAGTACAATGTCTCGCGACCGGCGGGCAGTCTCCGTCGAGTCACTTGTTATCCGATTTGATTGTAACGCACATGCCTCCGACTGTAATTCCGACGTTGCACTGGGAAGGCCAACTCGATGGCCACCTGGTGCTGATCGACCAGACCCTGTTGCCGACTGAGTTTCGCGAGATCAGTTGCCGCGATGTCGAGTCCGTCTGGGAAGCGATCAAGGTCTTGCGGGTGCGTGGAGCCCCGGCGATTGGGGTGGCCGCCGCCTATGGCGTTTGCGTTGGCTTGCAGACCGCACTCGCTGCCGGCGAATCGGCATTTCTGGACCGCGTCAATCACGTCATCGACTACCTGGCGACCAGTCGCCCGACGGCGGTGAACCTGTTCTGGGCACTGGATCGCATGCGCCGAGTTGTCACCGCCGGGCGTGGACACCTCTCGTCACGTCAACTGGCCGAACGCCTGCTCGCCGAGGCGCGGGCCATTGAAGCGGAAGATCGCCAGACCTGTCGGGACCTGGGTCGGCATGGTGCCACGCTCTTGACCTCTGGACAAGGTGTGTTGACGCACTGCAATGCCGGTGGGTTGGCGACAGCCGATTATGGAACAGCCCTGGCGGTGATCTTCGCCGCGACCGAGGCGGGATTGGCGCTGCAGGTCTACGCCGACGAAACTCGCCCGCTGCTGCAGGGGGCGCGCCTGACTGCATGGGAACTGCAGCAGCGCGGGATCCCGGTCACGGTGATCTGCGATTCAATGGCGGCCCAGGTCATGCGCGAGGGGCGGGTGCACGCCGTCATCGTCGGGGCCGACCGGATCGCCGCCAACGGCGACGCGGCCAACAAGATCGGCACCTATGGAGTCGCCATCCTGGCGGCCTATCACAAGATTCCATTTTATGTGGCGGCTCCCGCCAGCACGTTTGATTTTGCCATCGCTGCCGGAGCGGAAATTCCGATCGAGCATCGTGATCCGCGTGAGATTACGCATGGGTTCGGCCGCCAGACTGCCCCAGCCGATGTTGCGGTCTACAATCCGGCCTTCGATGTGACTCCCGCCAGTCTGATCGCCGGTTTTATCACCGAACGCGGTGTGATCCGGCCTCCATATCGCGAAAACCTGTCGATTCTGCAGATGCCACCCAAATCCTCTGGCGTTGTGTGACGAATCCCGCGGTATGGTGCGACATCGCCAGTCCCGCATCTCAGGCATGGACGCGACTGGCAACCAGAGTTTCGATCGACAGCACGAGCAATAGAATCCAGGTGATCGCTGTCCACAGTTCTTCGGGACGCAGCGAATCTGCCGGTAAAAAGAGACGCAGCGCCGCCTCGCGCTCTTCCGCAGCGGCGGTCTCGGTGTCGCCTCCCAGCGCGAGTTGCAACTCCTCCTCGGTGACACGCTGCAGCGCTGACTCGCGAGGATCGAGATTGGTGACAACGCAGCTTCCCGCGATCTCAGAGGCCGGCTCAATACCAGCTTGCGGATGCGTGCGGGATATGATCTGGTTGACGACCGCCGCGCGATTACCAAGCTGGTCGGTCAAATATGCCAGGAATTGCCGCATCAAAGGCACGTACAATCGCGTTCGGGGGAGGTCGGTCCAGTCCCGGTCCGCCGTGGTGCCCAAGTAGATGCAGCGGCCTCGCCCCACCGGCCGTTCCGCTGCGATCATGGTCTCTCCCGATTGCAAAAGCACGGTGCTTCCTTCGGCCAGGTTCTGTACCGGCAGGATTCGGGAAAAGCTGACACGTCGCAGATCGCCGTGCTGCGGGTCTGTGAAGCAGGTCAGGGCCGGATGTTGCGAGTTCCATTCGCTGACAAGGAACCGCCCCGAAACCGGGTCAGAGGCAAGCTCGCCCGGCAGCAGATGCTGGTGGGCCAACGGTGCCAGCGATTCACGCGAAACCTGGTCCCCCGCAAAGATCAGCAGGCTGCCTCCTCCCTTCAGATAGTCGGCGAGGCGCGTGGCGTCTGTATCCGACAACCGCCGGACGTTGGTCAAGACCACGGCTCGATAACCGTCGAGGCGCGGAAAACCCTGCCCCGCTTCCCAGGCAATGCGTTCCGGCTCGAACGACCGCTCGGTGCCACTGATTTCGTCGGACCGCAATCGCAGGGCCGTTTCCAGGTAGTAGGTTTCGTTAGCGAACACGGCCCGCCCTTCCTGACCATCGATCAGCAACACACGATCGGCATGGCGCGCTTCGAAGGCCACCCAGCGGCGATTGTCGAGTGCGAGTTCATCGGTGGCCTGAATTTCGACAAAACCCTGGTACAGGCCATCGGTTTGAATCGACAGCGGCAGGTCGAGCACCAGAGTCGATTGTCCTGTCAGATCGACTGCCTGCTCTGCTTTCACTGTTCCCTGCGGTCCCTGTAGTTCCACGCGGAGCGGCGCTTGCCGGACGTTCCAGGCGCCGTAGTTTCTTAAGACGACGCGCAGTCCCAGTGCCCCGTCCTTGCGGATTTCGGTCGTCGTCGGCTGTACCGATTCGACCACGACATTCCGTGCCAGCGCTTCGCCAACGTCATGCACAATCAAGTCGATGCCGTCCGGTAATCGGGAATTCTTGCCACGAAAAAGCCCGGATCGCTGCAGATCGCATATCAGCAGCACCCGTCGGCGTGTACGTTTCGAGGCATTCAGTAGATCGCCAGCCCAGCTTAGAGCCAGGTTGTAATCCGTGGCTGCTTGGCCGGGGTGTGCCTGGGCCAGATCCTCGAGGTGCCATTCTTCGATTCCGGTCGAGTCACAAGCGGCGATATGGACCACGACATTTTCATCGTATTTCTGTAACTCTTGGCGTGCTGTGTCGAGGGCCCGTTCAAAGGCCGACTTCCCTCGCGCATCGCGCGCCTGCATGCTCGCCGAGCGGTCGATCAGCACGACCACTTCCTGCTGCAGGCCCGAGAGTGCCGATTTGTCCTGAAAGGGGCGGGCGAACAACAATGCCAACAACAGGATTGCCAGCATGCGCAAGGCCAGCAGCAACCATTGGCGGATGCGTCGACGATGCCGGTGTTCGCGCACCACCTGTTGCAGAAATTGGACGGAACCAATCATCACCGTCCGGGTCCGCTGCCGGAACAGCAGATGGATGATCAGCGGTACCGCGACAGCCAGTCCCAGCCCAAGAAAACTCCAGTGGATGAACTGCAATCCGAACATAACCGCCCGGGGTGATGCGATGGTTCCGTTCGAGGGATAAACGACGCAAGTCGACAGTCATATCCGCGCCGACTGCCAGTGCGTCTCTGTTGGGAGCGTACCGTATTTGTATGACTGAGGGTCGGTGCGGTCGTGGTGCCTGTCCGGGATTCGTGCGGGCCTGTGCCTGGCTGGCCCGTCTTCAGTACAAGAGAGCCCGACGGGCACAGTAATCGAACAACGCTCCTTCAAGTGGCTGGTTGGTAATCAGTGTCAGATAGTCGATATCGCGCGCCTGGCAACTGGTCTGCAATTCATGCAGCCAGTCGCCGACCGCGCTGGCAAAACTGTCGCGAATTTCATGGGCCATCGTTTCCAGGGCTTCGCCCGTTTCTGCATCGATGAGTTTGACGGCACCGTCGACGGGCATATTCCGTTCCAGAGGGGCCAGGACATGGAACAACAGCACATCGTGTCCAAAGTGCCGGAAATGATCGAGTGCTGTAAAAACATTGCCAGTTTCGAAATACAGATCGCTGATGAGAACCACTAGGCCCCGGCGGGGCATCAGTTCGGCGACTTCATGCAGTACCAGAGGCGATTTCGAGGGGGGATGCTCGCGTCGTCGCGAGAGAGCCGACAGCAACGAGAGCAGGTGATCGCTTCCAGCCCGTGCCGAGAAATGCTCGACGACGTCGTTGGCGTACAGCGTCAGGCCAACGGCATCGCGCTGTTGCAGAGCCAGGTGTGCCAGGCTGGCTGCCAGCAGGGTCGCGTAACGGAGTTTTGTAACCCCCGCTTCCCCCACCGTCATCGAACCGCTGATGTCCACAATCAGATGCAGGTCGACATTGGTTTCCGCGTCGTACTGCTTGATATACAGCCGATCCTGTCGGCCGAAGACCTTCCAGTTCAAATGCCGGATGTCATCACCCGGCAGGTACTCGCGATGAGACGCAAAATCGACCGAAAACCCCACGTAGGGACTGCGATGCAGGCCATGCATGAAGCCCTCGACGACCCAGCGCGCCACGACTTCCAGATCTTCGACCCCGGCCAGCAGTTGTGGATCGGCCAGTTCCCGAACCTTGACTGGCGCGGTGGCGGTCATGGTGTGCGGACCTTTTTCAGAATTCGCTTCACCACTTCATCGGCGTCGATGTGCTCGGCCCGCGCGTGGAAATTGAGAATCAGCCGATGTCGTAAAACGGGAATCGCCATGGCCCGGATGTCTTCAAAATCGACATGGAAGCGGCCATGCAACA
This sequence comes from Planctomycetota bacterium, assembly GCA_018242565.1. Taxonomy (GTDB): domain Bacteria; phylum Planctomycetota; class Planctomycetia; order Planctomycetales; family Planctomycetaceae; genus JACQFH01. The sequence goes on from JAFEBR010000131.1 coordinate 4,823, forward strand.
AGGCCCGCGCCTTGGCTCCCAGCACCAGATACTGCGAGGCGCGGGGGCTTGCTCCGTAACGGATGAAACGGTGGATGTCATCCGGCCGGGCTTTCGCCTGGGGGTCTTCGAGTGCCCAGGGACGCGACATCCCCGTGATCGCCACGGCGTAGTTGACCGCGTCGTTCGCGACCGGCACGCCCCGCACCAGCATCTGGAGTCGCACGACTTCCTCGGCGGTCAGGATGGGCTGCAGCGTCACCGTCGTGTTCGAAGTCGTGCTCTTGACGATTTCGGCTTCTTCCTGGGGCGACGGATAATTGACCGGAATGTTGAACATGAACCGATCGAGCTGTGCCTCGGGTAGCGGGTAAGTGCCTTCCTGCTCAACAGGATTCTGGGTGGCGACGACGAAAAAGGGTGGCGCCAGCGTATACGTTTGACGACCGACCGTGACTTCCAGTTCCTGCATGGCCTGCAGCAGTGCCGCCTGGGTCTTGGGCGGGGCCCGGTTGATCTCATCTGCCAGCACGAAGTTGGCAAACAGCGGTCCGCGCAGAAACTCCATCCGCCGGCGACCCGACTCGGGATCCTCCATGATGATGTCGGTTCCGGTGATGTCCGCCGGCATCAGGTCGGGGGTGAACTGGATTCGTCGGTACTCGAGAGCCAGTGCCCGGGCGAGGGTTCGCGCCATCAGCGTTTTCCCCAGTCCCGGTACACCTACCATCAGTGCGTGCCCCCGGCACAACAGTGCCACGAGCAGGCTTTCGATCACGGCATCCTGCCCGACGATCACCTTGGCGATCTCCGCTTTTAGCTGTTGATGCGCCTCGCGCAGGCGGGCGACCGCCTGCAGGTCAGCGGCAGACGCGGGGGCCGCGTCGAGGGGGCGCGCAGCGGGATCGGATGCAGCCATCTCGGTTTCCGGTTAACAGGTTACGGGGATGATTCACCACGCAGGCTGAAGTGCGTGATCTTGTAGCCACGCGTGTCTTTCTCCATATACCCGCCCGCCGGGGGCAGGTATTTCTTCAGCACTTCGGCATCCGGCAGGACGGAAAAGTCGAAGTCGCCTAACGTGTCGCTGACCTGTTCGGCTCCGGTTTTCAACATTTCAAACAACGACTTCATGCTGACGTCAGGCCGACTGAAGCTGATATAGGCGGTCTTCGCCGGGAATCGGCGGGCCACCCGCTTGTAGGCCGCTGAATCAGCCAGCGTTTCTCCGTCACCGACACCGCGCAGGACCCGTTCCAGCAGGCGGACATCCGTGGCGATCATCAGGTGCCCGTCCGAGACGGCGATGCCCCAGTTGGGAACCTCTTCGTCTTCGGCGATTCCTGCAAGGGCCAGCGGGTTGAATTCGTACAGGGTTTCTCCCTGGAATTCTCGTTCGTTGAATTTCACAACCCCCAGGTTCACGATCTTGGTCATCAGGCTGCGAATGGCCGCCGCCTTTTTGATCTGCACCGCGATCAGCGTTCCCTCGGGAGACTTATCGCCGTCGCCACTTTCGCGTTCGGCAATGTGGATCGTCCCGCTCAACTGGTCAAAGACATCCTTCTTCAGGTGAATGCCCCCGGTCGCCGGGTTCTCGGCGATTTTCTGCAGTTGGGTGGCCAGTCCACCCGGGCCAAGAAACATGTCGGCGAGTCCTTCAATCGCCGAGTAGGTCTTGGCGGCGTTCCAGTTATACGAAGAATACGCGGTCCATTCAGAAGAGAGCCATTTCGGCGGCGCTTGAGCCGTCAGCTCAAACTGGAACAGGTTGTTCAGTCCCTGGGGCGTCTGTTCGACCATCACCAGGGTTCGGGCGACAATGTCGTAATCCCCTTTGACAAAGTCCACGACACCACCCAGGCCCTTGAAGTTGTCGATGCCCAGCATCGGCAGCAGATTGACGGCGGCACCCGCCTGGCCCAGTTTGTCGGCATTTTCGGCGGCGACCGCTTTCAGGATCGTGACCGGATCGAGGTACCATACGACATCAGGGCGTCCGTCGGTCCCTTCCTCGCGGCACTTTTCGACGATGTACTGGTAGGTCTCATTTTCGGCGAACGTGTTCTCCTGTTTGCCATCCCAGCGCTTCAGAATTTCTTTCAGTGTTGCCGGGTTTTCTGCCAGGACCAGGCAGCGGTCCTTGATGAAGTACGCGTCGGTTTCCACAAGCTTTTTGGCATTGGTATCGTCTTCACCTTCGGCCGACTTTTCGTAGAACACGATCTTGGTGTCTTCGAATTCTTCTTCGCGCCGGGTCGAGTCGTTCTGTTGCGAATGCTCGGCGTGTTTCTCAAGCAGCTTGTGAACGGCTTCTTCCTGATCGCCGAAGTCGATCAACAAGGCGGCGTTGACGGTGCTGTCTGGCATCATCAGCCCGGCAAAAGCGACTTCACCCTGGGGCACGGCCCACAGGTCGGCGACGTTCATTCCCAGATTTTCCCGCACTTCCTCTGAGAACTCGTCAAACTTCTTGGCGATCTGATCCCGGAAAGCGGCCAACGATTCGTCGGCGAACATTTGCGCGAAAAGTGACTTCGGCCAGTCGGCCTTGAGTTCGTTGACATTCCGTGCGGACAAATACACGACGGTGTTTTTGGGAAGTCGCCGGTCGCTGGTGATCGCCTCGTCGGCCCGGCTCGGCCGCCCCAGAGCCAGCAACAACAGGCCGGCGGCCCACAGAATTACCCCAGATCGGTTCCAGA
>JAFEBR010000132.1 GCA_018242565.1 Planctomycetota bacterium
CGAAGGTGATTTCATTTAACAGCGACAAAGCCTGCAAGGGGGTGTTGGTACGAGACCGTTTGACCGTGCAGACTTCCCGGTTCGGGGCATCGAACAACAGCATTGTGGGAGGAGCCGCCGTTCGCTTCCAGATGGTATACAGAGTGCGGCGATAAAGCCCGCCCCTCTGCTCGTGCTGATAACCACGCAAATCGCCGTAGCGACTGGTCTCGTCCCAGACACCGTCGGGCATATAGGGTCGAACGCTGGGGCCACCCACCTGCGGCACCAGCAACCCGCTGATGGCGAGCGCCTGGTCCCGCAGCAATTCTCCCGAGAGGCGAAATCTCGGGCCGCGGGACAACAGTCGGTTCTCCGCATCCCGTTCGGCCGATTCGGGCGTCAGCCGGGAAGATTGCTGATAGGTGGCACTCATCACGATCAGCTTTTGAATGGCCTGCATATCCCAGCGTGTCGAGGGTTGACCCGACACTCCCCGGGCCACGGTCGGATTCATAAATTCCGCGGCCAGCCAGTCGAGAAGTTCGGGATGGGAAGGAAACTCCGCCTGTGAACCAAAATTCTCTGACGTCTTGACCAGCCCGGTTCCAAAAAACCGTTCCCAGGCGCGGTTGATCCAGACCCGCGACGTCAACGGATGCCGGGGATCAACCAGCCAGGTCGCCAATCCCAACCGATTCCGCGGTACGTCGGCGGCGGGTTGCGGCAAGGCTGCCGGGAATCCGGCTGTGACGCGGTCCCCCCGTTTATCATACTCCCCACGAATCAACACAAAGGCTTCCCGCGGCTGCGGCAGTTCCTGCATCACCATCACCGTTGGGGCCGCGGCCAACAGTCGCTTCTGGCGTTCCTGTAATTGCGACAGGGCCACTTCGGCCCGTTGCACAGGACTTTCGACATTCTTTCTGAAAAATGCCACCAATTCGGCCTGTTGGTCCGGAGATCGCTTCGTCGCCTCGACAGCCAGTAACGCTCGGAGAGATTCAGGAAAACGGGCCCCTTCCAGCGAAACGGCCGCAGGCGGTAATGACGTTGTCGACAGGCGAAACCGCCCGATGTTGTGCTGATTGAGGGCCTCATGCTTCAGCCGCACGGTCAAACGCGCCTGGTCCGGCACCGACAACGGGGCATCAACCACAAACATCGCCGATGTCGGATCCCGACGCGTTGGTCCATCAACGGCCCACCCGTTTTGCGGATTACCATCGAGAACCAGTTGGATTTCCCAGCCTTTTTGGGAATAGGTGGCTTCCGCGCGTTTGAATGTCGCCACGACTGGGCGAGCCAACCCGGGTGCCGTGATTTCCGCTTCAATCGCCGATAACACAAAGTTGCCATTGGCGTACCGCCCCAGACTCTGCATCGGCAGACTGGCATCGGGCAGGCACTCCAAGAGGAGCCCGCTGAAGGTCCCGGCGGCAAGGGGGGCCACGAGGGTGTACACATCCCGGGCAGGGTTTTCTCCGCTCGCCAGATATGAACCATCGGCCTGACGGGCCAACCTGGCTCCACCAGCCGACGCGACCTGATCGGGGACCAGCGTGCGCCAAACAACAGTGTCGTTGTCTGCGAGAGACTTTTTGAAGCCCGGTTCCCAGGCGGCAATCAATTCCGGAAGAGACTGAACGACCTCAGCCAGCCGTGCCTGGGCCTGTGCCAGTTCGGCTTCCAGGCCTGCCACTTCGGCCTGCTGTTCGGCGGTCGGCACGGCGAGGATCGGCCCGGTGTTCTTCGAATCCCCTTCCAACGTGCCGCTTTCCGCCACGTTGTTGAAAAACGAAAACAACTGATAAAAGTCACGCTGCGAAAAGGGATCATATTTATGATCGTGACACCGACAACAATTCAGTGTCAGCGCCATCCAGGTCATGGCCGTGGTTTCGACCCGGTCGATCACCGTTTCGACCCGCCATTCTTCGGCGATGATCCCCCCTTCTCCGTTCAGGCGATGATTCCGATTGAAACCGGTGGCCGTCTGCTGTGAACGAGTCGCATTCGGCAGCAGATCGCCCGCCAGTTGCTGAATCGTGAATTGATCGAAGGGAAGATTCTGATTGAAGGCCTCGATGACCCAGTCGCGCCACGGCCATTGGAATCGACTGCCATCGGTCTGGTATCCATTGCTGTCGGCATACCGCGCAAAGTCGAGCCACTGCAGAGCCATCCGCTCGCCATAATGCCGGGACTGCAACAAGCGATCCACAACCGTCTCGTACGCAGTCGGCCAGTCGTCGTCCAAAACCGCAGCGACTGCCTATGGAGTCGGTGGCAACCCCGTGCGGTCCCGCGATACCCGACGGATTAAGGTGCGCCGGTCCGCCCGAGACGCAGGAGGGATTCCTTCTGACTCTAAACGCGAAAGCACAAAATGATCGATCGGATTCTGC
>JAFEBR010000133.1 GCA_018242565.1 Planctomycetota bacterium
CTGTCCTGAATCATCGCAACCTTCCTTTCCGGTTAAGGTTGCGATCTTTACGACACTCGACTCCCTCGTCCCGCAAACCGGGATTTTTAATTGTCGTCGGCGGGAGTTTTAATTGTCGCTATACAATCGCGTGCAAACTGTTGATTGGAGATGAGCAGACTGAGGAAACGGGCGAATCCGCTCGCCAGAGCACCATCGACGCGATCCGCACCATCTTCGTCGCCGATTTCGCGATGAGCCTCGACAACATGCTGGCCGTCGCCGGCGCCAGCCGTGGCGACTGGATACGTCTGCTCTTGGGGCTCGCGATCTCCATCACCATCATTATGACCTCGAGTTCAATCATCGCCCGATTGATGAATCGGTTCAAGTGGCTCGTGAATCTGGGAGCGATGATTCTGGCATACACGGCAGCCGATATGCTGCTCCATGATCAGGGGACGGGCAATTCTCTCGCGTGGATCGGCTACGCGTTGGTGATCGCGTTGGTGATGGCCAGCCCCTACCTGAATCGCCTGCTCAAAAGGAAAAATGCAGGCAGTACAGCAGAATGCCACCCAAACTAACTTCCGTTTCACGGATTGCCAGGCGTGACAAACGGAGGCATTTCTCTCCGAGAGATGCGGTATGTGCTCTCTTCGCCAGTCCCCCATCCTGGCAGGCGCGAAGTTCGGCGGGGTAGCCTGCAACCGGCGCGGCCGTCCATTCCCCTGGTCGCTGCAGCCGACGCGACCACTGCGACCTTGTGCGGCAGGTGAATCAGACTCTCCAGTTGCTCGGTCTCCGGGGAAACAACCCCGCGCCCGACCGTCAAACCTGCACAATCTGATTCAGCTGCCGGACGCACATGGGGACACAGCATAGACGACAGCCAACTGTTGCGTGTCGCCGGTCCCCGGCCACCGCGTTCCACAATGTCCGGTTTACGGACGGGACAAAGTCGGGAATGGCACGGATGCTGCAGGTCAAACGGCGTCCCGGTCCACGCCGAACCACCAGTTCCCCCGATCACCTTCACCGCGAATCCCAGGATGAAACAAATCTGAGTAAATCTGCGCGAATCTGCGGATCCTCGTCTTTTCGTTTGTGGCCCTTCGCGCTCTTCGTGGTTTCCCCTCTCGTATTCAGTCGACCAAGCCCTGCCTGACCAGGGCGTCGGCAGAACGGCAACCTCAGCGGCAGCGCTCATCAATCTCGTCGTCGTGTCTCCTGGGGAGACGCTGACACGACACACGCGAGAACGTGAAGTGGCGTGGCAACAAGACCTTCTTGTTATTATTTTTGAATGTTTTATTGACTTGTTGAAAAACTCCATGTTACAATGCGGATAGAGACGTATTCGATCTGCACATTTCCTGACAGCGGCGCTCGCGGCAAAAATACCGGGTGCGCCGGTGGATCGCTGGCAGAGTGACCGGGGAGTCCCTTTCGGGAAATTCGAAATCTGGAATTCTTTGATGGGACCGCGGGAAAACGCAGGGTTTTGACGGGCGCAAGTTTGTCGCACGGGAGTCAGACAGACGACTGGGGGATCTGCAGTCGGGCGAGCGGCGGGATCGGGAGACCTGCGCCGAGCTGGGGGAGAGGCTCGCGCCGAACAGGCGTTGCGGCAGCCGGGGCGTGCCCCGCGCGGCGATCGTTGGCGAAGTTGGTTCTGGCCAGGTGACTCGGCAGTTTTGGGTTTGCGATTTCACGTCTCGGCGAACGCCAAGGCGACGCACAAACTCGCCGCCGACGGAAATTCAAAAAATGGAATTCTTTGAAGAATGGGCCGAAAAATCAGGCGTCACAATTAATGGTGACCAAAGCTCGACCAAGCCCCGTTGACCACAGTTTGTTATTTGGCAATTCGCATTTCGGTCCCTGGCCCCGCCCCCATGCGGCGGGGTCTGGCCTGCGGGCCAGCTTGTCCGGCAGGTGAAGCCGGTTCAACCCGGCTTCCCCGGCATCAGCCGCGAGGATGTGTTAGTCGCCGCCGACTTTCGCGAAAC
>JAFEBR010000134.1 GCA_018242565.1 Planctomycetota bacterium
AGAACGTTGTGACTTCGTTTACGGCGATGACCCTGCTGGCTTTGTTGGGAGGGGTTGTGTACTCAGAAGAAAAGAAAGACGAAAAGGTTCCGGCCGTTCTGAACTTCAAAATGAAGAAAATCGACGGCAAGGAAGTTGACCTCTCGGCCTACAAAGGGAAGGTCGTCTTGATGGTGAACGTGGCCAGCCAGTGTGGCCTGACCCCGCAGTACGAGCAGCTCGAAAAGCTGCACGAGAAGTTCTCGGAAAAAGGCCTGGCCGTCCTGGGCTTCCCCGCGAATGAATTCGGCGCTCAGGAACCGGGCTCAAACGACCAGATCGCGTCGTTCTGCAAAGACAAGTACAACGTGAAGTTCGATATGTTTTCGAAGGTCGTGGTGAAGGGGGACGGAATCTGTCCTCTGTACAAGCACCTGACCTCGAAAGAGACCGACCCGAAATACGCTGGCGACATTTCGTGGAACTTCGAGAAGTTCCTGGTGGGCCGTAACGGCGAAATCGTGGCCCGTTTCGCGCCGCGAGTGAAGCCCGACTCAGAAGAAGTCCTCAAGGCGATTGAAGCCGAACTGGCCAAGAAATAATCCGCTGACGACGAGAACGTCTCGACTCAACGACAACGCCCCGGTCCATCTGGCGATGTGACCGGGGCGTTTGTTTTTGTACCGCGAAGAAATCTCCTACGGATCCATCAAGGGAATGCAGGAAGCGATCGCGTATCTAAAGGGCCGTGACTCTCTCGAGCACACGACTCGCCGTGTGGTTAGAACACGTCGAGAATGAAGTGATGGCCTTTGTAGTACGGATGCGGATTCGGGTAGAAGTTGTGCCAGTTCGTGTTGTAGACGGGAATCTGGCGTTCCTGCGGATACCGGTAGTACAGATGATCGTACTGCACCGGCGCGCTGTAGTTGTGCGGGTAATACACGTACGGATAGTAGTAGAAGCGGCCCCAATCGTAGGGTTGGCCAATGCCGCCCGCTTGAACCTGTGAACCAGCGCCGGTCAAGCCGGCCGTGACGATGGACACAAACAACAGTGCCCGGAGAAGGGCTTTCCGAACCATGACGAATTCCCCCTGTGTAATCCTGAAATCGGGTCGATTTTCTCCGCTCGGCTCTCGAGCGGACGAACGGGGTGCGGTTCCCCGATCAAAGCAATCGCTACCTGAATAATCATCGGCCTGAGTGCAACCGTCACAACAGGAATAACAGGAAAGCCAGGCTCAATCCGGGAAAACGGCAGAGAGCCGAATCGCGATTCGGCCCGTTCAAGTCACCGAAAATCGTTACCAGATAACGATTTGCCCGCAGATCCGCAGGCACATGTCAGGCCGTATGCTGTGGCGGTAACCGCAACTGGCCCAGACAACTTTGCCGGCACGGTCTATCGCGGAACCCTGACCCATGGGCCGAATCCCGCCGATTACCGGAACAATACAGCCATTACCCCTGATCGAGCGTTGTGCGGCCCAAGGCCACGTCGAACTCGCTCACGGCGGGAACCAGCATGGCCGTGACGGTGAAACCGTAAGTGGCACTGACCACCAGCCACGGCCCCAGCGATTCGCCGATCAGGAAGCTGACGATGGAGTAGAAGGTGAAAAACGGCAGGACAAACGCGCTGATAGTCAGCGCATTCGAGGGATTGCGATGCGTGAGTGATGCCCACAACGCCATGCTGCCCCCCAGAATGAACACCAGGAAGCTGGTCATCTGCTGCATGAACGACGAACTCGCCTCGACGATCAGCATCATGCAGATGAAGACCCCCAGAAACAGAAAGAACATCGTCCCCAGGCTGTTGGCGATCGCCGAACGGGAGTTTTCAAAACTCAGACCGGAATGCAAACCCAGTACCGCCGCAAAAACGACGAGAAGCAGGAACCCCAACGACACGTAGACGAAGTGCTCCAAGGTCAGCAATCGCTGGGCCACCATCCACATCAGTCCCAGGACGGGCAGCAGAATGGCTTCGCGCGTGTTGTAAAACACGCCGCCAATCTTGCCGAAAATGAACTCCTTCGCCGAGACGTCGGTCACGAGCAACAGTTCCAACGTTTTCGCATCACGTTCGGTCGTGAGGGCGGTGACCGCCTGCGCGTTGATCAGCAGCAGCGAAACCAGGCCTACCGCCACGAACCCGAAGCCGGCGGGGGAAATCATCCCCATCACGAGTTCGGCCTGGACCTGTCGGGCGTGAAACACATACCCCACGGCAAATAGGAACAGCACCACGTACGCCAATTTGATGAAGATGATCTTGCGACCATAAGCCCGCGTACAGATTTCGCGCCAGATGATGGGGTTGGTCCAAATCGAGCGAGTTTTTGCCCGGGTCGAGACTTCTGCCGTCGTTTCTTTTAAGGGATCCGCGAAAGTCCGCGAAGGATTCCAGACTCGCAACCGCAATACCGCCACGATGTTGGAAAGAACCGCCAGGCCACACATCGACAGGAGATACGGTAACGCAGGGATACTGGCGGCCGAACCGCGCGTCTCGGCCGCCAGGGGATCCAGAACCAGCAGCATCCCGCGGAACGGATCAAGCCAGCCCAGCCAGGTCCCCAGACGAGTGGATTCCCCGACGATGGCAACTCCCGCCTCAACCGCCCCGAGGAACAACGCCAATCCCAACACGCTGATGGCCAAAGTCTGAAACGTCTTTTCACGCCAGAACGCAACCAGAGATCCCCAACTTCCGGCGGCAAACCCGGCCGTCGCGCAAATTCCGAGCGACCAGCCGATTTGCTCCAGCGACACTCCGCCCAGAATCAAGACGAGAGCAAACACGGGCGCCGAGGCGACGAGCAAAGTCCCCACGGGCAATAAACTCGCGAGCAGTTTCCCAAACACCAATTCCCGATCGCTCAAATCGGTCATCAATAACAACACCAGCGTTTGCCGGTCTTTTTCCTGGGCAACCCGACTGGCCGCGAACAAAGGGGCAAAAAACAGCACCAGCGCCAATTGAATTACGGAAAAGAGTTGAAAAATCAGGCTGCCGAATCGGGCAATTTCCCCCAGGCTGCTGACTTGCTGCCAGCCAAAGGTCGCCTGGCTGGCCGTATACATCAGTACGAACAGCCCCAGTACATACCCGGCGCGCAACACGAAGTGCCGCCCCTGCCGCGGCGATGTCAGGACTTCACGACTGAAAATTGGACCGGCGAGCAAAGCAACTCCAGAATCAGGCGAAACGGGATTACGAGTGCATTAACTACGGCCGAAAAACAGAATTCTCCGGGGAATTCTGTCTCTCGAAGCGAGAAAAATCGTAACGGGGGGTAGCGCCAGGCGCAGCCTGACGTGACCGAATGGCGAGGATTATACGGAACCGCCGGACCGGTCGCCATCCGCCACGCCGGTCAGACTACGAAGCGGTTCGTCTTGTGCGACCGCCCGCCCCATTCACTGCGGTTATCCGCGTAGCGACGATCAGTCGTTTCCGATCCAGAAATCCCCGGTTGCAGCATCTCGATTCCGCACATTCGCAAGTTATACTGTTAGGTACGACGTCCATGCCCAGCGGCTGTTACGGCAACCAGCATGGCGACCGATTGGGGCAGGCGGACAACGTCGGACTGGCTGCAACCCGTTTCGCAATCCCGAAGTTCGAGCACTGGCCGGTCGGCAACAGCGTGTTGGACGAACGCCACCAAGAGTTTCCCGAGTGGACAGCTTTCTGAAAACCCTCGAAGCCAGCCGGCTGCTGAATGCTCAGCAGTGGCAGGCCATTCGTCAGGAACTCTCGGACTCCCCACCTCACGCACAAGCAGCCTCACACGAGAATCAGCGCCGAAAGCCCCGGTGGTCACCTCAACAACTGGCCGACAGGCTGGTTCAACTCGGCTTCCTGACGCGCTGGCAGGCCGATATGGTGTTGGCCGGAAAAAAAGGCTTCTATCTCGACAAATACCGCCTGCTCGACTGCATCGGAACCGGGGGCATGGGGGCGGTCTTCAAGGCCCTGAACCCGGAGTTAGACCGTCTGGTTGCCGTAAAAGTTCTGGCACCCGACATCCTGAAAAACGAGCAGGCCATCGCCCGTTTTCGCCAGGAAATTCAGGCCGCCGCCGCGTTGAATGACCGGAATATTGTCGCTGCCCTCGACGCCGGGAACGACCGTGGCTGCTATTACCTCGTCATGGAATACGTCGAAGGTCATGATTTGGGGTATTTCGTCAAACACTACAGCCCATTGTCGATCTCCTGGGCCTGCGAGTGTATTCGGCAAGCCGCCCTGGGACTGCAGCATGCCCATGAACGCGGACTGGTCCACCGCGATATCAAGCCCTCCAACCTGCTGATTGCCGTCGACGAAGATGGACGACCGGTCACGAAAATCCTCGATCTCGGTTTGGCCAAATTCGTCTCGGAATTAGTCACGACGGAAGACCTGAGCCCGCTCGGCGGATCAGAGGATGGCTCCCTGACCCAGATTGGCGAATTTCTGGGGACCCCAGACTATATTGCCCCGGAACAGGCCGAATGGGATGGTTCGGCGGACATCCGCAGCGACTTGTTCAGTCTGGGCTGCACGTTTTTCCGACTGTTGACGGGCCAGCTTCCGTTTGCTGGCGAGAACGTTCTCGAAAAACTTGCCGCCAGAAAGAACTCAGCCCCGCGCAGTGCCCGTACCTATCGCCCCGAGATCCCCGTTGAACTCGACGAGATCGTTCTGCGGATGCTGGCGCGGTCCCCGCAGGACCGGTTCCAGACCCCTCGCGCCGTGGCCCAGGCGCTCGCCCCCTTTTGCCGCATGAATTCGTCGACGCCGGGACCGCAGCCGAAATCGCGGTCTGCCCTGCCGTACGTCGCCTCCACGGGTGGTGAAGGCTCCCGACTCGAACAGATCTTTCAGCGGTTGGAAACCGAGTTCGCCAGCACTTCGGTCCGGCGACACCATGAATCCAGGCGTCGCTCGATTCGATATTGGGTCGCGATTTCGGCCACAGTACTTGCCATTTCGACAATCGTGTGGGGCGGCTTCCTGTGGCAGGATGCCTCACAGGCTACGCTGCTGATCGACTGGCCTCTGGCTGATCGCGAACAGGCCAAATTGATCGTCGGCGGGCAGGCCTGGAAAATCCCAGGTAACAATCCATTTCGGGTGCAACGGGAAGCCGGAAACTGGAAACTGGAACTGCATCGTGAGGGGTATGAACCGGTCACACAAAAGTTCTCGTTGAGTCGGGGAGAGTTACGAAACTTCACCCCTGACTGGCAGGAAACACCTGCCACGCGGGTGCTCCGAGACTGGAGGCCGCTGGAGAGTCGCGGGCGCGATTCCACGGCCCAGTTCGATCCCCTGTCTGACGAATCCGCGCAGTATCGCCTCGACCTGCAGGCATTCTGCCGCAAACATTACAAAAGTCACGAGGCGAGCGAGGCCACCACCATGTTACGCCGGCAGGTCTGGCCGATTGATCGGCTCGACACTGCGGCGGTCCCGCATCTGGAATGCCACGATTTTGACAGCCATCCTCAAAACCGGGAGGTGGCCCGACTTGTGGGCAGTCTCGGCGACAGTCGCCTGAAATTCTGGCAGGCAGTCACCTCGGTCGTCTTGAGCCCCGATGGGAAACGAATTGCCGGGAGTTCCGCTGACGGCACGATTCAAGTATTCGACGCCTCCACGGGCGACCACCTCATGCGCTTTGAGCCTCTGTTTATTCCCACAATGCTGTTGTTTTCCCGAACGGGACAGACGCTTGCAATCGCCGGGCCGACCCCACCAGTCTTGCTCTGGGATCTCGATTCGCAGCAAGTGCGCGCCAGCATTCCAGAAGCCTCGGCACCGATCGCGATCAGCGAGAAGGGCCTGTTCATCGCCGGCCGGGCCGCCGGACAGGAAATCGCCCTTGCGGAAATGGACACCGGACGCCTGGTCCGATTGCTGCAGGGACATGCCACGGGAGAATTGCGGGGACTGTCTTTCAGTCATAATGGAAAAATGCTGGCCTCGTTTGGCAGCGACTCCAGCGTCTATCTGTGGGATGTCGCCAGTGGACAGGAACGCCGCCGGTTCCCCAAAGCACAGCATCCGCTGTTCAGTTTTGATGACACCTATCTCGCCGCGGGAACGATGACCAGCGACCTGGTTCTGTGGGACACCCAGACGGGAGAGAGCCAGCGCACCTTTGACGAAGGGGGATATCCGCTCGCGTTTCTGCCCGCAGCGCCGGTGATCATTTCCCGTCGGCAGGGCCGGGCCATTTTGTGGAACCTCAATAATGGCGAAGAAATCCGCACAATTCTGGATGTCCCCGACCTGGCGCTGGTCAGCCCTCACGGACAATGGCTCGCGGGGGGTGACGCGTCGGTAGGCGAAATTCGACTCTGGCCGCTCACGTCATCGAGTCCGGCCCAGGTGCTGTCCGCGAGCGCGCCGATCACTGCGCTGGCATTTTCCCCTGACTCGGCAGACATCGTCAGCGGCGCTGAAGATGGCGTGGTGCAGGTCTTTTCGACAGCCACCCACAACGAACGACTCCCACTACCGCCGCCGATTGCAGCCGCTGACCTCTCCCCAGACGGACGGTACCTTGCATTTCGCCAGGGAGAACACCTGCAGATCGCTGAGATTCAATCCGACTGGCCCGATCAGATCCTGTCCTCGGCTCCGTTTGAGTTGAAGTCGTTGCGGTTCAGTCCTGACAGTGACCTGCTGGCCGGGCTGGGCGGGACGGGCTTCTTTCGCAGCAATTTGCGTCTGTGGGCCATGGCCTCGCGGCAGGAAGTTCCGTTGCCGGAGTTTCCCCCGGGAACAGTGCAGAAACTCGACTTCAGCGGCAATGGCCAGTGGCTGGCCACCATCGGGGATGCGAGATCGGTCCGGATCTGGAATCTGCCTCGCCAGACGATGCAGATCGAACTCGAAGATTTCGGCAGTCGCCCCACGGCCCTGGCATGGAATCCCGATGGCCAGCGTGTGACCGTGGCCTTGGCTGACGGGAGCGTGCAGTTGCGGAACGTCAGCGGTTCGGGGGGGAAAGCCTTTAAGACCGAGAGCAGAATCTTCCGGGACTTGGCGTTTCAACCGCAGGGAGATTTCCTCGCCGGTTCCGCCGACGATCGTATCGTGATCTGGGAGACTCGGACGCGGGACATTGCCGCCATCCTGTCGATGGCGGGCACGCGCCCCACGTCGCTGTCGTGGAATTTCGACGGCACAGCACTCGCCGTTGGGGGGCAGGACGGTGCGGTGCGAATTTGGGATTTACCGCCAGCAGTCCCCTGGCAAACGGCCCCGCAGCGAACGATTCAGATCGGTCCCGGTCGAGGTCTGATCAAACGGGTCGTGTGGAGCCCCGAAAGTCGGCACCTGTTGATAGTGAACGGCAACGGCACCCTCAGCGTGATTCGGCTGTTGCCGCACTGATCGCGCGGTGAACAACGACAGGCCAGCAGCATCGTTTCTGCCGTGACAGTAATGCCGACACATTCTTCGCGCTGCCACCCATTAAACCGGCAGGTTTCAGGGAGTCACGCTGTCGGGATAACGTGAAGCCGACATCGGAGTGACCGCACTGCCGCCGTCATTGTTCAACCGCTGGTTGGTGATTTCGAACTTCTCTTCGGTCCGCCGCGGCGCCGCACGGGCCCGCTCAAAACCGCGAGGACGTTCCACCCATGGACCGGCGTCGACGTCAGAATTCGGGTCATGGTAAGTGAACGACTGATTCACTTGATCGCGACCGACTTCGGACCGATGCAGCGACGGCAACTGATAATTGCGACACCCGAGTGCCAGCAGGGGCAAAACCGCAATCCCGAAGCGGCGAATCCTGGCAAATGAGATTCCGTTCATCGTGACCATCCTTTGAGCCAGCGCGAGCCCCGACCGATCCGCCGCATGTCCTGGGCAATATGGGAGACGCTCACCCCCTCGCGGGGATGATACGTGTTTTATGATTTCGCAGATAGGCGGATTTCCACCACCCTCACAGCACACTCAAAAACAACACAACCAACTATCGCGTATAGAGATACAACGAAGGATCATCAACAATCCACTGCGTCGACCAGGTCCGGCCGTCGTCACCATTCACCACGTTGAAAAAGAACGTGTTCAGGGTCTCGGCCGTGTGTCCGTATGGTTTCGTGGTGGTGATGTGGTCCTTCTCGGTCAACGGGTCGACCCCGGCGTGAGCGTAATAATGGGTGCTGCCATCGGGTGTGAACGACATCCCCAGTGTCCACCAGCCGGTTTCGGTAATGCGGGGGCCAACAATTTCCTCTCCTTGCAAACCGGCGCGAATCAGCAGAACCGCCGAGGCTTCGCCTTTCGGACCATCTTTACCGTTGTATTGAATGAAATACCCGGGCCAATAGGCTTCGTGTTTGCGTTTCATTCGCGTTCCCGTGCGGGAAAACAGGCTCTTGTAGGGAACTTCGCGAACCGAGCCCCCTTCCAGTTCGGCGCGGAATCCGAACGAGGACCCCACTCGTTGTTCCCACTGTTCGAAGGGGGGCAGGAAGACCCGCACGACGACACTGGGGGACTTGGAAACCGGAATCGGTCCACCCAGCAAGGAACTGACGTTGATCAGCAAGTCGTCCTGCTGCATTTTGCGACTCGGACGGCCGGGAATCCCGGTCTGTACGGAACGCATGGCCAGCGAGTATTTACTGCCTTTCAGCCCTCCGGGCGGGGTTTCTACTTGTTTGACGATGTCGGGCTGACCGCGGTACGTGCTTTCGTAAACCCTTTGATTCTTTGCAATTCCGGCAGGAAGTCGGTCATCATGATCGATATTCGAGCTGGCTTTGGGCGCGTTGTCGATGTAACCCCATTCAGGATCTTCGAAGTCGTCGCCCACTTCTTTAACCTTTTGGCCACGCCCGGGAACCGAGTGCGAGCGATACTGGGCGGTCACCACCCCTGTCACGGCAGTCGCAACCACCAGGCCAACCAGAACGATCCGTGCCGTGATTCCCGTGCGCGGGCCCTTAACCGTCAGAGACATCTTGTCGATCCTTCGGGAAATTGAACGACGATATGCAGGAAAAAACTACGGGCGCGCGATCAAGATCGACACGCACGGTGCACTGGGAATATCGGCAATTTCTGCTACAATGGCACGAATCGATCAGCGATCACTGCCTCGTTTCACCCAGTCTTCCCAGACTATGGGATCGGCAGAAGTGATTCCTGATCAAAATGCAATATTGCTTTCTCGTTTCGTTGACAAACGGACGAAACACGAGTAACATTTGCCCCTTCCCGCCTGCGGATTGCGCTGCGGGATATCTTTGCACAGTGCCGCTCGCATGGCACCAGCAGAGGGCACGTCAGTTCTGCTGACGAAAACGAACCGAGCCGTGGCATCGGTTCAGACAAGAAATGAGACTCAGCGGTTCGCATTTGAATAGAGACTTTGGTTAACGAGGGGAGTCGAGGAGTGGCTGGGAAGAAACAAGAACGTATCCGGATCCGCATGGAAGCATACGACCATTCCGTGCTCGATCAGTCGGCGACTGAAATCGTCGATACAGCAAAGCGGACCGGGGCAATCGTTCATGGTCCGATCCCGCTCCCGACCCGGATTGAACGCTACACCGTGCTGCGAAGCCCGCACATCGACAAGAAGTCGCGGGAACAATTTGAAATTCGCACACACAAGAGGCTGATCGACATCATTCAGCCGACCGGAAAAACCATCGACGCGCTGAACAAGCTGTCGTTGCCGGCCGGTGTGGATATCAAGATCAAGGCTTCTTCAGCGGGCGGCTGATTCAAGCCGATCGATGCACCTGCGACGCGGCAGCCGCACATGCTGAAGCCAGTCACAGGGAGAACGGATTCGCCACCGGGTCTGTGCAGACCACGAAGTTCTGCCAACCCGGTACGGGGTGCAAATACTCACTGCGGTGGGTCAGCCCCAGGGCCGAAATTGATTGTTGTTTAACGCGATTTTGTCTTTGTGTGTTGTGAATCAGGGATTCAGGTGACAGCCATGGCTGTGGGACTTTTAGGACGGAAAATCGGGATGACGCAGGTTTACGCCGAGGACGGCAGCGTAATTCCTGTCACGGTCATCGAAGCCGGTCCGTGTACCGTATTGCAGGTCCGTACGGTCGAACGCGATCAATACGCCGCCGTACAACTCGGATTTGGAGCCAAGCCGCGACGACTGGCCAGCCGGTCGGAACGTGGCCATGTCGCCTCGATCGGCAGCAAGCGGGCCAAAGCCCGTACCGAATTGAAAATCGAGCCCGTTGCCAAGGCCGACTGCGAACCGCCCCGGTTCATTCGTGAGTTCCGCCTCGAAGAAGGCGATGCCGCTTACGAAGTCGGACAAAAGCTGACACTCGACCTGCTGTCCGAGGTCGCCCGGGTCGACGTCATCGGCATGATCAAGGGCCGCGGCCACGCCGGTGTGATGAAGCAGCACAACTTTGGCGGTTTGCGTGCCAGTCACGGCGTGCAACGCCACCACCGGGCCGGCGGGTCAATCGGATCGCACGGTTGCGATCGCGGTAATAGCGGTAAGATCAAGAAGGGTAAGCGGATGGCCGGCCGCTGGGGTAACGAACGGGTCACTGCCCGCAACCTGAAGGTTGTGCGTGTCGACGTCCCGAATAACGTGATCCTGGTGTACGGTGCGGTTCCCGGCCCCAATGGCGGCCACATCATGATCCGCAATACCAAGAAGAAACGGAAGTCGCAGCCGAAGTAGTCGCGACATGGCAGGCCTCTTGAATATCAGTCTCTGACAGAGACTCAACTCGGCCGAATCAGAAGGTTGTTTCAATGATCACATTGCCCATTCATAATCGCTCCGGACAGGCGGTCGGAACCTACGAGTTCGACCCCGCCGACCTCGCTCCGGATGTCAATCGCCAACTGCTGCACGATGTCGTCGTCATGTACGAAACGAATCGTCGGCAGGGCTCGGCTCAGACCAAGACCCGGGGTCAGGTCGTCGGCAGCAAAAAGAAACTCTACAAACAAAAGGGGACCGGTCGCGCCCGTATGGGTAACAAACGGACTCCGATTCGTCGAGGCGGTGGCCATACCTTCGCCAAGCGTCCGGTCGACCATTCGTATCGCCTGCCTCGCAAGGCGGTTGCTCTGGCCACCCGCATGGCCTTGTTGAGCAAATTCCAGGACAACCAGGTGAAGCTCGTCGATGAGCTGACGATCACCACCCCGAAAACCAAGGATGTGGTCGCACTGCTGAAGGCGCTGGGACTGACCGAGTCCTCCTGCCTGCTGACGATCGAAGCACACGATCCGATCGTCTGGAAGTCAGCCCGGAACATCCCCACTCTGTCGGTGTCGCCAGCCTCAGATCTGAATGCCTACGATCTGTTGCAGCGGAAAACGGTGGTGCTGACCAAGGCGGCTCTCGACAAGATCCGCAGCGGAAAAAAGCAGGCGAGCTGACACAGGCCTAGGTTCCCGCTTGACGGGAAAGTCAACAATACAGTTTTGAGTTGTGGTTTTTGGGAGTTGAAACATGGCAATCGTTCATCAACACGGTGTGAACCTCGAACCGTACCAGATTGTGCTGCGGCCGCTGGTGACGGAAAAAGGGACGCACGTTTCGACACGCCATAACGCGTACGCATTTGAAGTTCACCCGCTCGCCACCAAGACCGACATCAAGAAGGCGGTCGAGGCGTTGTGGGCGGTGAAAGTCGTGGGAGTGCGGACACAGAATCGCGTCGGCAAACCCCGACGTACCAAGGTGATCTATACGAACCTGAAACCATGGAAGAAAGCCATCGTCAAGCTGCGTGACGAAGACCGGATTGCGTTCTTCTAATCCACGGCCAGGCACGAAGACTTCGAGTTTCAGGAATCAGCAGGAAGAAAACGAGGAATCGTTATGGGGATTCGCTACTACAAACCCACCAGTGCCGGTCGTCGCGGCGCCTCGGTGAGCGACTTTTCCGAAATTACAGACCGTAAAAAGGCTCCCGAAAAGAGCCTGGTTGTGCGTCTGAAGAAATCGAGCGGTCGCAACTTTCACGGAAAAATCACCGCGCACCAGCGTGGTGGCGGCGCCAAGAAGATGTACCGCATCATTGACTTCAA
>JAFEBR010000135.1 GCA_018242565.1 Planctomycetota bacterium
GAGTCGCCGACTTGGACAGGCCGACGGGCGGGAAACTTCGGCGTCAATTCGCATTTGGAGAGTTTCCTTCCTCCGGCTTGGGCTCGGCCGTCGTCTGGTCTGCAATGACCAGCGTTCCGTCCAGAGCGCCGACAATCAACAGATCCCCCCATCGTTGCGGACCGGAGAACAGTTGTTGCCCGGCATCGAATGATTTGACGACTTTCCCTGTTTGTGAGTCCAACCACAGCACTTTGCCGTCGGTGCATGCGACGACAATCTGTGTTCCCTGTGCAATTGGGTCTCCCGCGACCCAGGCGCCGGACAACGGGAGTTCCCAGCGTTGCTCTAATTTGTTCGCGGGATCGCAGGCGATCAAGACTCCCGATTTCAATTCGGCCAGTACGAGGCCGGCCACAGGGCGTGGCCTGGAAGCCACCGGGGCCGGCAGAGGGCGCGTTGATTGCGGCTCAAAGGATGATGCGTCGAGCATGACGAGTCGCGGCGAATCGTCGGCCAGAAACAGATGTCCCGCGGCCAGCGCGCAAGGAACATAGACCGGGTTTCCGGCATCCCAGTGGGTGATTTCTTCCAGATGGGGGACGGGCGCGTTCCCGAATTGAATACGGGCGAGTCGTCCCGCATCAGAAAGCACGACCGCCTGGTTTTCGTTCAGGGCCGAGGCGCTGATCCATCGGGCGGGTTCTGCGGCGCCGATCGGGGTAGGCAGGTCATCGACCTTTTGTTCGCCGGCAGGTCGGCCAATCAATCGCAGTCGCCCCGGCAGAGGCAGCAGCAGCCCTCCGGCCAGACGGACCGGAGCGGTTTGGAGCGCCTCGGGCAAAGTGTCTTCGCGCGCCTGTCCATCGCCACTCGGGTACCAGAGTCGCGGTGTGTCACCGCCCGCCCACGCCACCACTCGACCGTCATCGAGTCGCTCGGCACCGAGTGGGGCCGACAATCCGTCAGGAATTGGCAATTGTCCAACGGGTTGCAGTTCAAAGCCTCCGCGTTGCAACCGATTCGCCGCAATCTGGTAAATGTCGCCCAGTGAATTTATGGCCAGCAAGGCGTTATCTTTCGCGGCGGCATTCGTCGCGAGAATACGGGCACCCACGGTGACTTGCCACTGCGAAATCATCTGCCGACGGTCGACTTCCGAGAACAAGACCCCACGGCTGAAGGGCTTGCGTCGGGCCACGAACAGAGATTCCCCCGATGTCTGCAGCGGCTGGGCGGCAATGCCTTCTGCTGCTTGCTGCTTATCCGGCAGCAGACTGTCAGGACCCAGTTCAAAACGGCGAAGACTGCTCGAACACATCCACATCTGATCGTCGGGACCAGCCAGAAAATACAACGGTGGCCCTGCCGATCCTTTAACCTGGAAGCTGGCCACTTGTGTCAGAGATTTCTGATCGCCGGTTTCTGCCACGGTCAATGCGACGATGCGTTCCGGGGTGGCGGGAACAAACAAGGACTTGCCTCGCACCTCTAAAGAGTCGCGCACTTGACCTTCGATTTTCTGTTGCGCGATTTCCGCCGGGGCCTGGTCCTCCCGTGTGGTATCGAATAACCGCAATTGGGACTGTGACTGATTGAGATTCTCTGCCAAGAGCAGATAGGTGCGCAGCATCAGGGCTGGGGCCTGAATTGATCCGGGACCGTGGCCGATCCAGACCACCTGTTCGCAGCTCAGTGGCCGGCGAGTGAGAACATACAACACGTTTTCATGGCCGGGCACGTACAACCGGTCTCCCGACAGAGAAACTGCCGCTGGCGCGGCGATCGGTTGGGCAAATTTCAACCGGGACGACGTCTTCCCGGATTGCAGGTCGATTTGTTCCAGGGTCTGGTCCTGGGTGGCGAGATAAATCTGACCTTCATGAATCAGTGGCGCACCGACAGGCCCGGAGACGAGGGGGAGTTTCCACAGAATGTCGCCGGTGCGGGTTGCCAACAGCCAGAGCTCTCGCGACCGCGTGGACGCGACCAGCAGGCATGGTTGCCCGGACATGAGCGGTACCGGTGCAAAGGGGGCGTCGAGACCGATCACCAGACGCCAGACGGGCTCGCCCGTAACACTGTCGACACCATACAGGCAGTCTTCGGCTGTGACATGCACGACCGCACCAACAGACTGCGTGTCCGATCGGACCCGAGACCGACGCGAGAGAATCAAGCGGCCTGCCAAGGGGGCCGTCGAACCGGTGCGCGCGGCGGCTTCACGAACAGCCTCGTCGCGCACCGTCAGTGTCCGCTCCAGTTCATAGGCTTTCTTCATCCGCTCGCGAAAAGGACGGTAGTCCTTACCTTCGGCCGGATGGATAGCCAGGACTCGACGATATTCGCGAAAGGCACCGAGAGGTTTGCGGTCTTCGTTCAGTGCTTGATCCATCTTGATGATGGTTGCGTCAAACAGTTCCTGACGTTGGACGATTCGAAGGGCGGCCGAGGCAGCCGATTCGAGTTCTTTAAGCCGTTCTTCAGGACGGGTCGGGCTGTACAAAGCAATCAATTTAACGGCTTCTGTGTAAACCGAGAGAGGCTCACGTTTCTTTGAGTTCCGGGCGGCCTCGATCGAACCCATCGCAATCCGGTCGGTCGATTCCAGAACAAATTTCCGCAAGGGAGAAGCCGGATCTTCGAACTGGGGATTCGTTCGATTGGCTTCAATGTACTTTTGCAGCGTTTCGAGGCCTTTGTCCCAGGCTGGCGTCGCACCGGCAATTGCCTGTTCCACTTGTGCCGTGCCGATTTCTGCCCGCGCCTGCGGGGCGAGTTTATGGCTGGGGTGATCTTTCAGAAACTGTTCAAAGCCGGCAATCGCCTCATTGAATTGCCCGCCACGCAGTTGTGATTCCGCCAATTCAAATTGTTTTTGGGCCCGTTCGCGAGAGAGTAGAAACCAGATCGAGGCGGCGGTGACGAGTAACAGGAATGTCCCGACCGATAATCCGACCACCAGGGGGGATTTCAGGGGATCCTGTTCGCCGGGACGCCGACGGTTTGTCTGCAGAGAGGCTCGGATGCGCGCGGCGGCATCATCCAGCTCCGGACTGGGCGACGCCGGTGGTAGCGAGGTCTGGTTGGCCCGCAGGTTTTCGCGAAACAGGTCGCCGTGCATGACCCTGTGCATTCCGGGGTCGCGTTCCGTCGAATCGCCCGCCGACTGTGTTCGGGGCGCCGCCTCGTCGGTCAGCCCGCTAAAGCCGACCGAGCGGACTGCGGGGCCGCCGGCCATGGCTGCGGGCGGTTCGTCGACGTCAGCCGCTCTGTGCTCACGCGGATCTGCGGAGAAATCGGGTGCCCGCCGGGGGGCCGCTTCTGAACCCACCAGCACAATATCGACATCGCCGACACGAATGACGTCGCCTTCGTGCAGGCCCGCCTGGCGGACGGATTCGCCATTGCATTGCACACCAGATCCCGTGACGGCGGCAACTTCGAAACGATGTTTGTTCCAACTGATGCGGCAATGGATCGGCGCCACACCATCTGCGTCGACCTGGATATCATTCGAAGGGAGTTGGCCCACCAGGATGGGGGCCTCTCTCGACAGTTCACGAGTTTCAATCGCTCCCGTGCGATGACGGATTTCCAGAACAGGCATGGACGGTTGGTTGCTTTCGGTGATTCGCGTGAATCGACATCCCCTGCCTGAGGTATTTCAGAGCCGCCAAAACAGGGATGAGATCGTTATTTCAGATACGTTTGATGGACAACCGTGAAATCATACCCGCCATCAGTTTTCTCGACGGCAAAATAGGTTTTCCGGATCTCGCGTGCGATACGGTTTTTGTAGGCCAATTCGAGCCGGGCCAGGCGGTCTTCCGTGGCTTTCGGGTAAAAATGAAAC
>JAFEBR010000136.1 GCA_018242565.1 Planctomycetota bacterium
ATTTGGCAGGCGTTTTCGGCAAATCGGGCAACAAAAACTGCAACATCAGCCAATGTCGAAGCCCAGGAAATTGCGGAAACAGCCTAAAAACAAGGGTGGCTTACGGGGCTCGAACCCGCGACCTTCAGATCCACAATCTGACGCTCTAACCAACTGAGCTAAAGCCACCGTCTGGGGTCAAAGTCTATCATACAGCCGACGATTTTCAATCCCGTGCCGATCTTGTCCTGACTTCCTGCCGCAATTCTTCGCCGACGCCTGCCACAAGGGGTGGTTTACGGATAAAATAAGGAATCGTCCATGTAAGTCCAATTTGACGTGTGCGTGAACTGCAACATGAAAAAACCCTGCTGGCGAAGCGCCGCTCGCCTGAACACTCGTCGAGCTTCTGCCGTCACACAGGCTGGTCTCGTCGCGCTGCTGCTGCTGGGCCTGACCGGGCCACAGCCAGCCGCCGCCGCGGACGCGGCCCCCGTCCGGTCGCGGAAAATCGATTTTCTGCGGGATATTCGCCCCATTCTGTCGAACCACTGCTGGAGCTGTCACGGCCCCGACGAATTGAATCGCAAGGGGGGGCTCAGGCTCGACGTGGCGGAAAGTACCCAGGCGAAGCTGGAATCGGGAGCGATTGCCATCGTCCCCGGCAAACCCGCCGACAGTGAATTGATCGAACGGATCGAAACCACCGATCCGACCATCGTGATGCCCCCCCCGGCTTCCAAAAAGCCCCTCACCGCCGACCAGAAGCGGTTGCTGAGCCAGTGGATTGAACAGGGGGCCCCGTTCGCTCAGCACTGGGCTTTCGTGCCGGTGCAGCGTCCGGCCGTGCCACGCGTCCGGCAGCCGAACTGGCCGAAGAACCCGATCGATGACTTCGTTTTGAGCCGGCTGGAAGCCGAGGGACTGGCTCCGTCCGCCGAGGCCAGTCGTGCGACCTTGCTGCGTCGCGTGACACTCGATCTGACCGGCGTCCCCCCGACGATCGCCGAGTTAGAGACGTTTCTGGGCGACACGTCGCCGGAGGCGTATGAAAAGGTCGTGGATCGCCTGCTGGCGTCGTCGCGGTTCGGTGAGAAGTTCGCGACGCAATGGCTCGACGCGGCCCGCTACGCCGACACCAACGGCTACAACAACGATGAAGAGCGGTCGATGTGGCCGTGGCGCGACTGGGTGATCCGGGCGTTCAATGAGAACAAGCCCTTCGACCAATTTCTGATCGAGCAACTGGCGGGCGATCTGCTCCCCAACCCGACCCTCGAACAGCGAGTCGCGACCGGTTTCAACCGCAACCACGTGTTAACCACCGAAGGGGGGATCATCGACGAAGAGTACCGGGTGGAATACGTGGCGGACCGGGTTCACACGACAGCCACCGTCGTCATGGGATTGTCGATGCAGTGCGCCCGCTGTCACGAGCACAAGTACGACCCCCTCACGCAGCGCGACTACTACCAGTTCTTCTCGTTCTTCAACAACGTCGCCGACAAAACCGTCAACTACAATCAGGGAGGGGCGGCCGAACCGTTCCTGAAAGCGCCGACCGCCGATCAGCAACGCGAATTGACCCGGCTGACCGATGAGCGTCAGGCTGCCGAAGCGCGAATCGCCGGACGGAAAACCGCGGTCGATGCCGACATTGTCCGCTGGGAACAAGGTCTGTCTCCCGAGCAAAAAGCCGAGTTGTCGCGCACTTCGGAAACGTTGCGTGTGCCCTTCGACCAGTCAGAAGGCTCACAAGTCGCCGTCTCGGCTGGCCAGGGGCCGGTTGAGGCAAATGCCGGACAAGTCCAGGGGCCCGCCGACTGGAAGCCCGGCAAGTCGGGACAGGCGTTGTCGTTCGCCGGTCAGACGGTCGTCGAACTGGGGGAGCGCGGGGCCTTCGACCGCACCAGTACTGTCTCGATCAGCGTCTGGGTGTTTCCCACGGCCAATGAGGCCGGCGCGATTCTGTCGAAGATGGACGATGCGCAGGCGTTCCGCGGGTTCGATCTGCTGCTGGAAGGGGGCCGTCCCGCGGTGCATCTCGTGCATCACTGGCCGGACAATGGCCTCAAAGTGCTGGGCAAACACCCGATGTCGCTCAACGCCTGGCATCACGTGCTGGTGACATACGACGGTTCGAGCAAGGCGGCAGGATTGGCGATCTACATCGATGGTCAGGCCCAGGATCTGGAGATTTCCAGCGACAAGCTCTCGGACACCATCAAGACAGAACAGCCGCTGCGCATCGGGCGGCGATCGGCGTCGATTCCGTTTCGCGGCTTGATTGACGACGTGAGATTTTTAGCGACCCGTCTGCAGGCAGACGATGCGCGGCGTCTGGTCGCGGGGACCGATCCCGCGGGACTGGGTGACATCCTGGCCCTGCCGGTCGCGTCACGGTCCCCCGAGCAGAAAGAGGCTCTGCGCCGTTTTTATCTCGAAACCCTCGACGCCGAATATCGCAAGGCGACCGTCGAAGTGGCGGAATTGAACCGTCGGCTGCAGGAAATCGACAAGACGGTTCCGCGAACCATGGTGATGGCCGAGATTGCCACGCCCCGGCAAGCGCACATTCTGATCCGCGGGCAGTACGACAAGCCGGGGGAACCGGTCGAGGCGGCCGTACCGACGGTGCTCTCTGAGTTCCCGGCGGGCGCTCCGCGAAATCGCCTGGGACTGGCCTTGTGGTTGACGCAGCCCGCGCATCCGCTGACGTCACGGGTGGCAGTCAACCGCTTCTGGAGCACGCTGTTTGGAGCCGGATTGGTCGAAACGGTCGAGGACTTTGGCATTCAGGGAGAACTGCCCAGTCATCCGGAATTGCTCAACTGGCTGGCAGCCGAGTTCATGTCGGGTGGTCATGGCCCTGGCGATAAAATGGCCTGGGATGTGAAAGCCCTGGTGCGGCTCATCGTCACCTCGGCGACTTACCGGCAGACGTCGGATGCCTCGGACCAGTTGCTCGAGCGCGATCCGCGAAATCGACTGCTGGCGCGGGGACCGCGGTTCCGTCTGCCCGCCGAGTCGGTGCGCGATTGTGCCCTGGCGATCAGTGGCCTGCTGCACGAGCGGCCGGGCGGGCCGAGTGTTAAGCCCTATCAGCCAGACGGGCTCTGGGAAGAGGTTTCGGTCGAACGACGCTACAAGTACGTGCCCGACAAAAATGAAGGGCTCTATCGGCGGAGTATGTATACATTTTGGAAACGTACTTGTCCCCCACCGGGGATGACGGCCTTCGATGCGCCCGATCGCGAGACGTGCCTGGTCCGCCGGGCTCGCACGAATACTCCGCTGCAGGCGCTGGTGCTGCTGAATGATCCCACCTACGTCGAGAGTTCACGGCGGTTCGCCGAGCGGGTGTTGAAGCAGGGGGGAACGTCGGTTTCCGAACGGCTGGACTATGCCTTCCGGCTGGCGCTGTCGCGGCCCGCCACCGAGGCCGAGCGCCCGGTGCTGCTCAAGTTGTTGGCCGAGACCCGCACGCGGTTTGAGCAGGTGCCTGCCGACGCCGAGAAGTTGATCAGCGTGGGCGAATCGTCGCGAGATAAGTCGTTGCCGGCGGTCGACCTGGCGACCTGGACGACCGTCTGCAGCATTCTGCTCAATCTCGATGAGTCGATCACGAAAGAATAATCGGTTCTAGGACAGACATCATGGATACACCGTTCGAGATTTCCCGGCGTGAACAGACGCGCCGTTGTTTTCTGCAGGGGGCTGGTTCGTGCCTGGGGCTGGCGGCCGTGTCGTCGCTGCTGCAGCGCGATGGCTACGCCGACACCGCGGGGGCAAACCTGGCGGGGCGACTGGCTCCGCACTTTGCGCCGCGGGCCAAACGGGTGATTTACCTGTTTCAGTCGGGGGGGCCGTCGCACCTCGAGTTGTACGACTACAAGCCGAAGCTCAAGGAACTGCAGGGGACCGAGCTGCCCGACCGCATTCGCCAGGGGCAGCGCTTGACGGGCATGACCTCGGGGCAGACCAGCTTTCCGGTGGTCGCCTCGAAGTTCAACTTTCAGCAGGCTGGTCAGCAGGGGGCCTGGATCAGCGAGTTGCTGCCGCACACGGCGAAAGTGATCGACGAATTGTGCATCATCCGGTCGATGCATACCGAGGCGATCAATCATGACCCGGCGATCACGTACATTCAGACCGGTTCGCAGCAGCCGGGCCGTCCGTCGCTGGGGGCCTGGCTCAGCTATGGTCTGGGAAGCGATGCCCAGGACCTGCCCGCCTTCGTGGTGATGATTTCGCACGGCAGCGGCGCCGATGCCAACCAGGGGTTGCTCGATCGCCTGTGGGGGAGCGGCTTCATTCCGTCGAGTCACCAGGGAGTCAAGCTGCGTGCGGGAGCCGAGCCGGTGCTGTATTTGAATGATCCTCCCGGGGTCGATCGGCAACTCCGCCGCAAGATGCTCGACAGCCTGTCGCAGCTCAACCAGCAGAAACAGGCCCGGGCTCATGATCCTGAGATTGCCACCCGCATTTCTCAGTACGAGATGGCGTTTCGGATGCAGGCGTCGGTTCCGGAACTGACCGATCTGTCTCAAGAGACGGCGGCGACGCTGGACATGTATGGCCCCGACGCCCGCAAGCCGGGGTCATTCGGGGCGAACTGCCTGCTGGCCCGGCGGATGATCGAACGGGGGGTGCGGATGGTGCAGTTGTACCACCGTGGCTGGGATCAGCATGGTGGACTGGCGACCAACATTCCGAAGCAATGCCGCGATGTGGATCAACCCCAGGCGGCGTTGATCGCCGACCTGAAGCAGCGGGGCTTGCTGGAAGACACCCTGATTATCTGGGGAGGCGAATTCGGACGGACGGTGTACGG
>JAFEBR010000137.1 GCA_018242565.1 Planctomycetota bacterium
CCGAATATCCCGCCTGCTGACAGACCCCGCAGCACCACGGAGAAAATCATTAAGCCGTAGGCTGACTCAAGGTTGACGAGGGCATACACCAGGAAGACCAGATAGGCGATGGCCACGAACCCGGTCGCACTTCGCAACCGGGATCGCAGCAGATTCGTCATTTCACTGGAATTGCTCGGGGCGCGTGACCAGCCTTCCAGACTGTCTGTGCCGGACTCCGAATACTCAGACGGGTCTGTGTCGTCAATATCGCCGATGAAAGTCGGCTCCAGTTCGATTTCAGGTTCCAGACCGGCATGCGGTTGAGTTGGCGAATTGTCGGCGGAGTGCGGCATCATCAGAAACTCACGAAGTGTGCGGTCAGACTACGAATTCAGACGCAGCGTGGCAGTGCGGAATCAGGGCTTTCCTGGGGATTTCGGTTCTGGCTCGGTCGCCGGCTTTTGGCTTTCCGGGGAATTCCCGCCGGTCGACTCATGAACCTTTTCCCGGATGTCATCGAGTGCTTGTTGGGCCCGATTACTGATCTCTGAGTCTTTGAGTTTTTCGATCTGACCTGGAAGCTTGTCTTTGGCTTCGTCGAATTTCGTTTCGACCTCGGAGACCGAACCCTTAACGTCCTGTTTGATGGATTGAATGGCCCCTTCGATGCGGTCGCGAAGTTTTCCCTGGGCTGATTGATTCCCATTGAGCCAGGGGATGTACGTGTACGCGGCGATCACCACCGCCAGTGTCAGCACCGGACTGATGACGCGCTTGACCGGTTTGTGCCAGCGTCGCCAGTCAGACCACAGGTAGTACAAGGTGACAGGCGGTATGAGAAACAGCACACCCTGAATCGGACTGTCGCGAAACGGCTTGGATATCAGATTCGAAAGCGCCGCCCCGATTCTTACGAGATTCAACAGGACAATGGCGCTGATTCCCAACACGGTCATCCAGTGTTTGTTCATCACGGCCCCGACGATCGCCAGGATCAGGCAGGGAATCGACAGCCCGTACGCGGTTTCATCGATCCAGCGGAAGAATCGGCCGAAACTGCCAAACAGTTTCTTGTACGAACGCACACCGTGCAGAAAGCCGATTTGCAACATCCCGGCCGGTCGGCTGCTGACGTTCCGACGGGCCATTTGTTTGCGAATTTCACGCGGCACCACGACCTTGTAGGACGTTCGGGAATCCTCGAATTCCTCATCAACGCGTTTGTCCCGCTCACGTAAAGCCGGTGCGTCGATGACCGAAATCGGTTTCATCGCAATCTGGCTGTGGACGGCTTCCATCCAGCCCAGCGACCGTCCGCCAGCATAGCTCGGTTCTCGCGGTCCCCCAGGGTTACCGCCGAATCTCGCGCGGCGACCGTCGAGAGCCTGCTCGTGTTTCGGTGTTGAGGCGCGCCCCGATTCCATCCCGGCGGCCCCTGACAGCGGACGGGGAGTGGACGATTCAGTGGGGATGACCTGGCGCCGACCACATTTTCGACAACGGGCCTGTCTGCCCGCGAGTTGAGAATCGACCGAAAAGGTAGAACGGCAATTATCGCAGGAAAAAGAAATTGTCGGCATCTCAAAATCCTCACAGGCCTGCGATCGAGGGGCGTTCTTCCTGACCAGGTCGGGCATGCCCGGCCAAACCCCCAAGGAGTTCAGTACTCCGCCGAGCCGGGAAATGGATTTAACGCCAGGGAAACATGCTTGCGGTTGCCCCGACATTTTGAGTATGGGACTGCAAACCCTGATTTGCAACAGACGGTTCACGTGTGTCGATGCAGTCTTTGGGCACTGTTTTGCACGCGGCAGGGAATTGTTCTCAAAGCGACCCGAAAAACGACAGTTGGCCCAGAGTCGTTCACGAGTTGCAGCCGTCACAAAGGTGGACGTCCGGTGCTGTGCGGAGGACTATTTTTGCGTCAGGTGGATGACGCCGTCCCAATCCGCCGGGGGACGAAAATCGAAACCGGCCATGTATTGCATCAGGAATTGGCGCGGACCATCGGAATCAGGCAATCGACCCAGAATTTCACCAGCACGCTCCCAGTCTCCGGCTTTCATCAAGTCCACTGCCGTCTCGAAATCCTCGATTTGTTGATCCGTCAGACGATCGGGCGAGTCCTTTCCTGGAAGCAGTTCACTGACGTCAATGGCCGATTCCAGGCCGACAGGACGCAGTCGTCCAATTCGCCGTACGCGTCCATCCGCGGCTGAAAGTGATGAGCGGACCACAGCGGCGGTGGGATCATCGACCAGGATCTTCACATGCAACTGTTTGGTTAAACCCTCAAGTCGGGCACCCAGATTCACGGGAGGCCCGAACACGCCGATTTTCGCCTGTTCATCAGAGCCGATGCGCCCCGCGATTGCGCGACCATGGGCAACGCCGATTCCTACGACGAAGTCTCGCAGGGGATGATCAACCGAGCGTGCCGCATCGGCAAACGCATTTTGAATTGTCAGTGCCGCCTGGCAGGCGGGTAAAGGGCCATCGATCAACGCGACGGGCCAGCCCCAGAAACCGAGTGCGGCATCCCCCTGAAAATCGGAAACAATCCCATCGTATTTCACAATCCCGCGGGTCATGACGCTCAAGGCTTCGATCACGCGGTCCAGCAGAAACAACAGGTTGGAATTAGCCTGTTCGGTCATCCGTGAGAAGCCACGGACGTCGCAGAACAACACAGTGATCTCGCGCTCACTGGGCTTCAGCAGCATGTTGGCCGAATCGGCATTCAGGGTTTCCAGCACGTTGACCGAGAAAAACTGGCTCATGTTGGCCTGCAGCTTTTCCAGACGCCGGACTTCCCGAATGGCACCGATGAATTCGGCCATCATGCTGATGAATTTCAGATCGCCTTTCAGATCTTCGGCGGTGCAGTCGCCGGTCGATTCGCCAGCCACGTACAGACACCAGCCCCAACTGGATTCGTTGGTAATCGGTGTGCAGATCGCCCAATCCAGATTGGTGCACATCGTGTACTTGGTGTCAGCCGAACTCTCGAAGGCCGACCAGATTTTCAGCAGACTTTTCCCGCGGATCAGCGATTTGGCCATCATCTTCCGACTGGGACGGAACCGGTCCGAAAACTCGCTGCGACTGTCCCAGCGCATCATGGTCGGTTTTCCGGCTTCGATGCTGGCCAGGTCGGCAAAATAGACGACCGCCGCGACTTGAACTCGCGGCAGGGCTTCGAGCATGAGTGAGGCCAGTTGAACTGCGAAGTCCTCGTCGTTCTTTGAGTTGGTGATGATTTCGGGCAGGCGCGACGTGAAATCCAGTTGCCGATCGGTATCGCGAAACTGAATTTTCCGGAGTTCGTCGGCACCAAACGCACGCTCTTCGACAAAATTCGCCTGCGGATCAAAACCCTCGGTGATGCTGAGCAGAAACCAGGTGCTTCCGATTCGAAAGGTCTCTCCTGCGCGAATCGAGAATTCCTTCGTGGCCACTTCGTTGTAATAGACCGGGTTACGCGCGGTCTCCAGGCATTTCACAGTCAGGCGGTCGTCTTTCCATAACAACTCGGCGTGCTCACGTGAAATGAGCATGTCCCAGCCGACTTTCAGGCCATGGCGGGGAGCGCGCCCCAACCGCACCACTTCACCGTTCGGGAGTGATTTCTGCCAGCATTCCTGAGGTCCGGGTCCCTTGGCTACAAGGTCTGCCACGCGTTGATAACCCGCTACTGATTCCGAAACGACAATTCCGCCGCGAGTGGCCCGCTCGACCGATTTCTGATTACGGAACTTGCCAGAAATCATTAAACAGTGCGGAACAAGGGGTTGCAAGGGGGATGGACACCAGTGA
>JAFEBR010000138.1 GCA_018242565.1 Planctomycetota bacterium
CCCGTCGCCGACGAAGCACACCTTCTTGCCTTCGTTCTGCAGTTTTTCGACGTAACTCGCCTTGTCGGCGGGCAGAACGCCGGCGAAGTAAATATCCATCCCCAACCGCTCGGCCAGTTTCTTGGTGGGGCCTTCGTGATCGCCCGAGATAATCGCGATGTGTTTGACACCTCGTTTTCGCAGACCGGCAATGATCTCGCGTGCTTCCGGGCGCTCTGACGCATGCAACTCGAGCGCTCCCCCCAGATGATCATCGATCCCGACCATCACCAGGGTGTGCCCTTCGTGATGTGCCTGATCGAGTGCCGTCTGAATCTCCGGCGGGATTTCAATCCCTTCCATTTTCACAAATCGAGCGCTGCCGACACGCACCACATGTCCGTCGATGTGAACGGTGATGCCATAACCCACCTGGTACTTCGAGTCATCGGACTGCGGCATGTCCAAGCCGGATTTCTCGAATTTCTCGAGAATCGCCTTGGCAATCGGATGCGCGAACTTGTTTTCCGCGGCGGCCGCATAGGCCAGCACCTGGTCGGCGGAGTGACCGTGACACGGCAGGATCCGTCCCACTTCGGGAACTTCGCGAGTCAACGTGCCCGTTTTATCGAACAAGACCGTATCGATTTCGTTCATCAGCTCCAACGCCCGGCCGTCCTTGACGAGAATCCCCTTGTGGGCACACACCGTCAACGACGTCAACATGCCCAACGGAGCGGCCATGCGGATGCCGGTACCGAAATCGCTGTTCAATACGGCCACGGCACCAGCCGGTCCGATCGTGGCCAGCGCGGTCCCCGCGATCGCCAGCGTCGGAATCACGGCGCGGTCCGCCAGACGTTCGCCTTTGTGCTGAGATGCCAATTTGTATCCCGCGGCATCGTTGAGAATCTTGCTGATCTTGGCGGAGGTCGTATCGCCACCCGAAGATTCCACTTCGATAAACGCCTTGCCGGCCACCATCAGTGTCGAGGCAAACACGCGATCGCCCACCGCCTTTTCGGCCGGAGTCGACTCGCCGGTCAAAGCGTGCTGGTCGATCATGGCCATGCCTTCCTTGACGAAACCATCGACCGGCACAACCTCACCGGTTTTGACGACGATGATGTCGCCTTTCTGCAGGCGCTCGAGCGGGGTTTCGATTTCGACGCCATCTTTAACGAGCCAGACGAAGCGCGGCGCTTTGCCGAAGACACTCATCAGCATCTTCTTTGAGTCATCCTGAGTCTTTTCAAACAGCTTGCGCCCGATTCCGAGGCACAGACACAAGACCGACCCGGCGAAGACCGCCCCGGTCGACAAGCAGGCCACAACGACAATGGTATCGAGCACGTCGACACCCAGCCGTTTCTCTTGAAACACGACGTGGTACGAACCCTTAAAGCTGGGAATCGCCGTGTAGGCAAACAGGGCCATCGAGACAGGCATTAACGCCGGCACAGCGTATTGTGCGGCCGCGGCCAGCGGCACAGAAGCCACACACAGCGGAAACGAGAGGTCGATCTTGTCTTTCTTCGCTGGGACTTCGATATGCGACATGGCGGAGTCGAGAATCTCGATGATCTGCTCACGGCGGATTTTCTTGGGGGTGTACTTGATATCCACGGTCGCATTGAACGCGCTCGTTTTGTACGAGTCGATCCCCAGCACACTCATGAGCTCGCGTTCGATCGCCTGGCAGACCTCTTTCCGCCGGTGGAGCGACGGATGATACAGGCGCATGGTCTTGGGTGTCTCATTCTGAATCTGCCAACTCGTGACCAGCGGACCATGCCGATACAAACGGACGATCCCGTCCGGATCGGGAACCAGCGTCAGCGGCCGAAGCGGGGCCCCGGCGGGAGGCGCCGATTGCCGACCTTCCCCTTGACCGACCTGAGCCGGATTGGCCACAGCACCGTTTCCGGCGGTCGAGTTATAATAGAACTTTTCCTGATCCCCCTGCAGCAACTGCGAGTAAAGTTCATCGACGACCTGGCGTCGCGTCTTGTTCTTCAAACTGTAGTGAACTTCCGCAATCGCCGACCCATTTCCCGGTCGCCGTCCCGCAGCCACCTGCTTGCTCTTAATGGTGATGCCTGTCACCGCCAAGCTGCGCAGCATGCGTCGCACAAATTCCTGGCACAATGGACTGCTGGTATTCGCGAACAGAGTGTCACTCTGAAAATGAATCTGGCCGGGCACCGGGTAAGTCACATTGATGTCCATGTTGTTCTGCTCTTGAAGTGATCCGTTGATGTCAATCAGTTACCAAACGTCGTCTCAGTCGATCCTGAGTCAGATGCTGCCCTGTTCGAGCATCGCAATTTCAATGCCACCTGACGTCACCAGAATCTGTGCCATCGAATAACGCGCGCAGTCGCAACTCATAACTGCTCTTCGGAGCAGCGATCCGCAAACTCTCCTGCCTGTGTGCGCACCTTGTGCGCAGAGCAAACGAAATCGTCTGAAATTGAGGCGCAGGCGCCGTGCCACAACACCTCTGAGCCGACTCGCGACGGCCATAATCACGAGAGCCCCCACTGCTATTGGCTGGCGAACAGTGCCAGCCTTCCGGAGAAATTGCCCCCAACCGTGAGCTCAATTTCCGTCAACAGTTATTTTGTCTGAATTGTATCCGTGAATGGATTCCGGTGAACCTCAAATCTTGAAAAAAGCCTGCAAGTTTCCCCCAGTCTACCTTGATCCCCAAATTTCAGTTACTCGCGGCATAACCGCTACAATCGTCAAGATCGGCGCATTCGATGACGATAATCAGGAGACGGAACCACGGATTGACGGGGCGACAAATTCATTGTGCGATTGGTTACCAGCGGGTGTCCAGATCTGTTTTGCGAATTTTCGCGAGCCGCCATGAATCAGTCACAGTTGGCACGGCCCAGATGGCCCCTGCGGTTGATCCTGGTGATCGTTTTGGCCCTGGTGGGTCAGCGGGCACAATGCAGTGAACCGGCCACCGACTTGTTCGTCGAATCGGAGACATTTGCCGACAAAGAGACCTGGCCGATTACCACGACAGCCGGTGTTGACGACCTCAATAACCCGGCCGAAAAGTCGGATGCCGCCGGTGCCGCCGATAAACCCGATCGACCGCTGGGATCGGCCTTCTTTGGAGGCGATCGCGGTCCGCCCGTGTTCGGCCCCCCCTTGATCACCGGCAACCGCGAGGCTCCGAAGTGGCCAGACATTTCGCAACCTGGCCCCGACATGGGAGACTTTCCCAATAGCGCGTTTACGCTCCCGAAGGGCCGCGCGTATCTCGAGTTTTCCCCTGCGACGGTCCTCAACTCCGATCGACAGTCCCCGGCGACGTACGATGCGCCGTTTCTGCTGCGGTATGGACTGACGGATGACGTGGAATTCCGTGTGTTTGGCAACGGCCTGACCGTTGTTGAAGGATCGCAAGGTTCAACGGGATTCAGTCCGCTGAATCTGGACCTCAAAATTCATCTCTGGGATGACCGCAAAGAGTGGCTGATTCCAGCCATGTCCTTCGAAGTCTATCTGCTGACCGAATGGGGTTCGTCACAATTCACCGGGGGTTGGGAACCTTCGATCAATCTGAATTTTGATTTGCCAATCTGCGAGCGTACCAATCTCGAATGGACGGTCGGATATTCCGGAGTCCAACAGGCATTCAATATTCACACTCAAGAACGCTTCGTGCCAAGGTTTGGCTACCTTGTGCCCGGTATCCATCGCACCGTTGACCGGAATTTCAACCAGGTCTCGGCTCAATGGGCCATTGAACAAGAAATTACCAAAAAACTGCAACTCTTCATCCACGGGGCTCACAACGGCTCAGTGATCCAGCGATATGGGTCAGGACAGATTGTGGGCGTGGGCGGATTCTGGAAATTCTCAGATCGGCTCATGGGTTTCGGCTCGCTCAACACCGGGCTGTCCCCCAATCTTCCGACTTGCGCGATTCAAGTCGGCTTTGCCGTTGCACTTTGAGATCGGCGGCACTCGCCGATTGTCGGCGGTCCGGCGACTAAACTGGAGCCAATTGCGGTGCCGCATCGTCGCGGATGGTGGGGATGCGGGCGACCATGTAAATGCCCAGGCCCCCCATCACAAACACAACAATAACCACCGGCCAGGCCCCAGCCGACAGCACGGCCGTGACCAACAGAATACTCGCAGCAAAGGCGATGGCGCGGACCTTCGTCCAGAATCGCAAACCGCCGAGATCTTCGTAATCGGTCAGCATCCGTCCGAAAAACGGAGACCGCCGCAACTTTTGGTGCAGTACCGGCGAAGACCGAGCCAGGAAGTAGCCGGTCGCCAAAACGAAGGGCACCGTCGGAATCCCCGGCGTCAAAACGCCAATAATGGCCATGGCGAAACATCCGGCCGCCGCGAAGAGGTTGGCCAACTTCCGTACGCCACTGACGGTGCGGCCCATCAGAGTCTCATCAGAATCATCGCCCAGGCAACTCAATGTTGCTGCGTTCTCGCCCGGTTGATCGGCAATCCGCAGCACCTCGGCCGGCAACAGAGGTTCGTAAAACGCCACCACATCATTCCCCAGGACTTTACTGTTCAGATTCCCGGCAGTGGGCCCGGCGGGACGGAACTCGCTCCCACCGGCGACTCGTCGCTGGAGCAATGTCATCGGCCCGGGAAGCTCGGCGATGGCCTGCCGCAATTGAAAGACAGCCGCAGATTCGTCGATCTCCACGAGTCGTCCAGACAGTGTTTTCAAGGCGGCTGATCTCGTGAAATACCGGGGATCATACCCCACCTCGACGAACTGCTGGTCCCGATCGATCGCCACCGAATGCACGGCGGATTCTTGAAAAAACCGCGAAACCAAGCGGGAAATGGCGTCCTGGTCCCGCCCGGTGAAGAGTGCGGGGGCGTCAATCCGAATCGTTCCAGAACCAGACGACACCTGAACCGTGGCGGATTCTTGTTCGGACAGCGGCCGATACGACGCAACGCTCATCTCACCCCACCTGCAGCGGAATCGAACTCGATTCCGCAAAAGAAAGAGAGTTCTACACGAGCAGCCTCTGCCAACCGGCTGCCAGCCAAGCCGATCGGCAAATTGGTGCCAACCCGCCGAACGGTCCTGAATTTCTATCAAACGTGGACGGATGCGAGCGGAAAAACGAGAATGAAAAGTGTTGCACGCTCTCCCCAGCCTTCCTAAACTATCATAAGCAGCGTGCATTGCCTCGTCCACCACTTTTTTGAGAGTGGTCCGCGAAGATGCCGAACGTCAGATGCATTCGTTTGTTCAAAAACCAAGGATTAACACCATGTCAGCCGAAGCCACCAATGCCAGCCCTGTTGCCGACCCCCTGCGTTCCGTTGCCACCGCGATGGCCACGGCAGCAGAAGCCGTGCGGGATGGGGCCAGCAGCGCCGCCACTCGAGTTCAGAGTGCGGTTCCCGCGACTGGTCGATTTGTGTCGCGGTTTGTGTACTCGACCTGTTACTTCGCCGCCTATGGCGTCACCTTCCCGACTTTGTTCGTCGCCCAGGTAATTCCTGGCCTGGGATCGATTGGGGACGGCCTGGTCGATGGCGCGACGGCCGCCAGCACGGTGATTGAAGAAATGAAGGCTCAGCGTGCCGCCAAGCGTGCTGCCGCCGCAAACCCCGATGGCCCTGAAGTCACCGAACAGGGAGTCGAAGTGTGTGCCAACGTCTAAGCAGCACAGACTGCGGAACTTCGCCCGGCCTGCGCTGCTCTCAGCCCGCTGATTGAAGTCACCCGCGGACAGTACTGCACCACGGCGATACTCCATCTGACATTGCGGCGATCTGCCAAGACTTTTTGACCCGCTCATAACCTGGAAATCCTCCCCTTGATTTCCGTTATGCAGCGGGTCAGTTTTTTTGATTGCCAACCGGGGCAACGTGTGGCTACCGGATTCATTTCCCGTTGGACGGACGGTCGGTCCTGGTCCAGTCAATTTTCAACCCGGGACCAATTCGCTGAATCTCCAGGATTTTCGTGAGTCCCAGAAAAGCGTTGGACTTCGTACCCGAAATCTCGCAAACTAAAGAGTATTCCGTCTCCAGCGGATTCACCCTTCAAACGACAATCGTCGCGATCCACCATGCGAGTTTTGACGACCACCTGTCAGTGTGGTTACACCTGTGAATTGACTGACCAGGACCTGAAGAATCTCCCCGATGGTCGAATCCGCTGCCCACGCTGTGGCGCACTCAACCTCACCCGCCCGCACACGCCACCCGACACGAGTCGCACGATCGACCCGTTGGAACAGATTGCGCTGTTGGACGCCAGTGGTACGGTGGCAGGGCCAGTCTCGCCATTGATTGCGAACATCCAGCAGACGATGCGTGGTCAGCCACCAACGCGATCCCGCCGCGTCGCCAGATCCCGTGGCAAGCATCCGCACCTCGCCTGGTACCTGCGTTCCAGTCGCATGCTGGCATTTGCGACCTGTGTCGGTCTCTCACTGGCAGGATTCTCACCGATTCTGGTCGCGTGGGCCGATCTGGTTCTCACCAATCAGGCAGTCACATTCGCCGAACTTCGACGTGCTGGACTGTTGTCCGTGATCACCATCCCACTGGGCATCGGCGCTGGCTGGATGATATCCAGGTTTCAACTCGCTTTTGCAGACCTGCTCACCGTGGTCCGCGACCTGGAAGACACGATCCGAACGTCCTCTGGCGATGAAACCTCGGCATAGAACGCGCCGACGAACACTGTACGCGAGCAACACGACGGCCGACATTTCGCCCCTCACAACCAGTGGCCCGTTATCGGGGCTTCTGCGATTGCTGCTGCAATCGTTTGCCAGCCAGAGTGTTATCGGGCTTGAGCGATCCGATCACGGTTCCCACCGCGGTCCGCAGCGCCGCAGGTTCGTTGGGCGCCTGCCAGAGCTTATGCAGACTGTCGATGTCGTTCTTCTTCAACATCAAGCCGAACCGCTGGATATGAAACGCCAGTTTTTCCGAAGCTTGAATGCGAAGGTCGACCGGCGCTTCGATGTCCAAAGCCAGGCCCGCCAGACGTTGCTGGCTGGTCGGCGAGGCGATCTCGCCCAGACAATCGAGGCTGTTGCGAGCCAGTTCTTCATCCTGCAAGACGGCGGCGAGTTCGGGTTCGACGCCGCGAATGTCGAAGATCTTGGTACGACGCCCACGAGCAATATGGGCCAGCCAGGCGGCCGCGGCCACTCGTTGGGCACGACGTTCCTGAGCGGTCATCGACACCGCCTTGACTTTCCGCAGCAAGGGAGTGAGCTGGCGGTCAAAGTCAGAGCTCGACTCGGATGCGGCAGAGAACGAGACCAGCCGATAGTTCAGTGACTTCCGTTCCATTCGACGGGTCAGGTCGGCGGGTCCATGAATCACAATCGGGACGCCCGCCGTTCGCGAATCGGCCCGAAAGTTCGCCAGCGTCTCAGACAAAGCCCAGCGAGTGATATTCGGATGCAGAATCACCAATTCCACATCGTTACGGGAGGCAGCGGCCGCAAACGCTTCGCGTCCCGAGTTGTAAACGAGCGGCTCATAACCCAGTTCTCGCAGAATCCCGCCGATCATCGCACCTCGATCAACAGACACTTCGCCCACGATGGCATGGGCCCGTCCATCCGAGGCCAGGGCACGTTTCAGAACTTCGACAACGCGGGCCGCCCCCCGGAATGGAGCCGTGGGATCAACTTGCAGGATGGCAACCGCCGCCGCGAATTGAACGCGGGGGTCGGGGTTATCCAGTGCGGCAACCACGACCGATTTCTGCCCGCTGCCCAATTGGAGCTGGGCCAGAGTGCCAACCTGCGAAAAGATGCGCAAGGCTTCGACGACAACCGCCGTGCGTTCGGCTTGTACAGCTTCGGAAATCACGTCGAGCGTCACATCGGCACCAGCCGTCAGGGCAGCGTCATGTGCGGTTCCTGGCCCGGTGGGCAGTGGGCGATCGAACCCCGTACGCCGAATATCGTGCGCCAGGGCTGATGCCAGATACAAGACCTGCGTTGAACGCAAGGCGGGCGCTAAAGCCAGTGCTTCCCGCGCGAGGCGGAGTCCCTCGATTTCCGAGGCCTCAGCGGGCGAGAGCAAACGGGCCGAGACCGTCCCGAGTTTATTGCTCCACAACCACAACGTCACCTTGCCGGCGGCATCGACACTCCAGGGATGCTGCTGACGGAAATGCTGACGAACCGTCTCGAGCAGACGCGTGACCGCCCCTTCGGTCACAATTCGATCCACGGTCTCGGGCGAGACATTCAGAATCCGGCCCAGTGCGGCCCGAGCCGCCTGCTTGACGTCCGGCGCTTCGGTGGCCGACTGCGCGGGAGAGATCAGGAAGGGAATCGCTGGTTTGGCCTCTAACAGGCCGAGAATCGAGATGACACGACCTCGGAAGTCGAGTTTGTCCTGCGGCGCCGCCAGAGCCGCAACCAGCGGCGGAATGGCACGCTCACGCATCAGCAGGATCGCCTCTTCGATGGCGTCATACTTGTCTGCATATCCAGGATCGTTCAGCGAGACCAGCAATAAGGGAATGATCTGTGCCCCCAGCGAAACGAGTTCCGCCTCGGCTTTGGCGTGCAGTTCCCCCTCGGTCCCCAGATCCGTCAGCAGGCTCTTCAGCCGTTCCGGATCACTGGCCTGGCGAATCGCCGCCGCGTTGCAGGCATCCAACAACTTTTGGGCACCCGGATTGAGTTTTTCGATGCGAGCCAGCTTCAGGAACGCCTCGGCACCGTACTTGTCCCGCAACGCGATCAATGTCGCATCATCGAGCCCGGCTCCCTGCAACCGGCCGAAGTAGATTTCCGCCAGATCGAGCCGGCCGAGGTCCACCATCAAATGTGTGGCCTCAAACAGTTCGTCCGCCGTTTTTGGATCCACCGCCAGGGGGGTCTGCGAGGGATCGATCGTCCGCGTTTCAATGACTTCGGCCGGTTCTCCCGGTTCCGTATCATCCTGCGCAGACGCTACCGTCGAGATCCCGAGCGCGCACCCGACCAGCATGAGCAGACGAACCAGCGTCAGGCGGAATCCTCGAACCATTCCTCGAACTCCCTATGTTTAATACCACAGGACCAGCCGAAAAAACGACCAACCGGTCATCCGAGTTCATCGGCCTCCGCCAGTTATGTTAAGAACCCGCCAGGGGCGAAAACAACGAAATTTTCCGTTGCCGGACAAATTCCGAATGCATTATTGGAACGGGTGTTTTGACTGGCTCTGCATTTCGTTGACAGACGACCACAAACGCCGGTTGTTCCGGAATTGCCGAATGAGCCGTCTGTGGCGATTATCCACCAGGCTTCCGTGCCGTCGGCCAAAACAGAACGCACGCCTCAATCCGCCAAAATGATAAAGACGGCCCCCGCGGCCATGATTGCGGAACCCAGCATCCGCCGGGTGAATTGGGGCTCACCAAAAACCTGGCGTCCTAAAACCACCGTCAGCAGATTTGACGTTTGAAACAACGCCAGAACCGGGGCGACCGGCAACCCGGACAAAATGACTAACGTCGAGAGCTGCATGAGCCCGGTCGTAAGCACCAACCCGGCCAGAGTCTGACGGTGTTGCACGAAAATCGGCCACTGCCGGTTCACATCCTTGCCGCCCCGGACACACACCACGCCCAGGAACACGCAGCCGCCGGCACACGTCCAGATCGCAAATGTGGTGACCGGGTCCGAGAGGGCCAGGGCCCGTTTCAGAAAAACGGCCTCGATCGCAGACAGCACCAATCCCCCCAGACGCAAGTGCACCGCGCGGTCTCCCCAGAATCGAAAGCGGGTGACAGGCTGACCGGCCACCGGATCACGGTCGACGATCAGGTAACTCCCGGCGAGAATCAAGCCGATGCCCGCCAATTGAAGTTTTGCGGGAACCTCGTGCAGCCACAGGAACCCCGGCAACAGGCTGACAACCGATTTGTAGGCGTTAATCGGGCCGAGGTAGGAAAGGTCTGACCGACTGAGGGCGTGCACAATCAGCAGATTCGCCGATAAGGCCAGAACCGCGCTGACCGCGATGTTGATCCAGAATTCCCAGCCGACCGAGGGCCAGTTGCAGATCAGCCAGGGAGCACAAACGAGCGACAACCCGAGATGAGTCAGCCCCACAACAAACAGGGGATGGGCCTGTTCCCGGGTCAATCGCTTCTGGGCCACATTCGAGAGCGGATTGGCAAGAATCCGAAGTGCGAGATAGACCCAGAACATGTTCAGTCACGATCCGAGGCGGTCGCCAGGCAGGTAGAGCCCGAGACGTTGCCAGCCCTGCGGCTCGACTGACACAGCGGCAGGAGTTCCCCCGGGTGCACCCGAATGCCGCCTGCCGCGGTCAATCAACACGCAGTTATTCAACACCAAGGCGGGCCCAACCGCGCCCGCCGGGCACAGCCAAGGGCCGTGCCGCGGACAACGCGGACCGGCCCGCCATCAAGCCGGCCGCGCCGGCAAAGTTTGGCCGTTACATCAACTGCTTCTTAAAGAACGTGTAGGCCAGAGCCCACATGAAGGCTGCCTGCTTGTTGTCGGCGGCACCCCCGTGGCCCCCTTCGATGTTCTCGTAATAGACCACGTTGTGCCCCTGCTCTTTCATCCTCGCGACCATCTTGCGCGCGTGACCGGGGTGGACGCGATCGTCTCGGGTCGACGTGGTGAACAGCGTGCGGGGATACTTCGTCGCCTGTTTCACATTGTGGTAGGGCGAGAACGTCTGAATGAATTCCCATTCCGCGGGAACGTCCGGGTTACCATACTCGGCCATCCAACTGGCCCCGGCCAGCAATTTGTTGAAGCGCTGCATATCGAGCAGTGGCACCTGACAGACGATGGCCCCGAACAGATCCGGCCGCCGGGTCAGCATGTTCCCCATCAACAGGCCCCCGTTGCTGCCCCCCATCGTTCCCAGATGGCGGGGCGAAGTCACCTTTCGACGAATCAGGTCTTCACCAACGGCCGCGAAATCTTCGTAGGCCTTATGCCGATTCTGCTTGAGGGCCGCCTGATGCCATTTCGGGCCGAACTCCCCTCCGCCACGAATATTGGCCACGACGTAAACACCCCCGGCTTCAAGCCAGGCCACTCCAGTCGTGGGCTGATATCCCGGTACCATGGGAATCTCAAAGCCGCCGTAACCATAGAGAATCGTCGGGTTCTTGCCATTCAATTCCAGGTTGCTGCGAGCGATCTGGAAATACGGAATCTTCGTTCCGTCGGCTGAAGTGGCTTCATGCTGAGTGACTTCCAGTCCGTCAGCTTTAAAGAAGGCCGGACTCTGCTTCAGTTTCTCGGCGGGCCCTTTGCCCAAGGTTCCGTACAAGAGACTCGTAGGAGTCAAGTAACCGGTCACCGTCATAAAGTATTCGTCCGACTCATCGGGATCGATGGGACTGGCACTGACCGTGCTGAACTCGGGGGCCCCTTTGACTTCCTCTCGAGTCCAGTCATTGCCCTGGCGGGTGAGGACATACAACCGATTGCGAACATTATCGAGTTCATTGATCAGCACATGATGCAAGGTGGGCGCATAGCTGGCCAACGATTTGCGGTCGGTGGGCTCGAACAGGACATCGAATTTACGATCCCCATCCATAAATCGATTGAGGTCGGCAGCCAGCAACGAACCGGCCGCGTAGGTTTTGCCGCCCGTCGTCCAGGACGTACGCAACTCGAGGAAGAGCGTATCGCGAAAAGAGGACGCCTTGGCATCATCGGGCTTGTCGACCTTGAGCAACTTGCCATCTTTTCGCAAAAACAATTCGCTCGTCCAGAACGTGACCGACCGACTGACCCAGTCACGTTCGAATCCCGGTGTCTGGGTCCGGTAGGCCGAGACACTGACGTCGGCCGGTTGCCCTTCAAACACCTGCGGCGCGGCGGCCACTTCAGTGCCACGACGCCATTCGCGCACAGTGCGGGGATAACCCGAGTTGGTCAGCGATCCTGGCCCGAAATCCGACGCGACGAAGACACTGTCGATGTCGCGCCAGGCGATCCGCGTCTTGGCCTCTTTCAGATAGAACCCGTCCTTCACAAACGATTTGGACTTCACATCAAATTCGCGAACGACCACAGCATCGGCCCCGCCTCGCGACAGGGACAACAAGCAGCGATCGTAAGCAGGCTCAAGAAACGTCGTACCTTTCCAGACCCAGTTTTCATTCTCTGCCTTGGCCAGTTCATCGAGATCCAGCACGGTTTCCCAGGCCGGTGACTCTTTGCGATATTCGTCCAGCGTGGTCCGACGCCACAAGCCGCGTTTGTTCTTCGAGTCACGCCAGAAGTTGTAATAGAAATCCCCCGCCTTGCTGATCATGGGAATGCGGGCATTCGAATCGAGAATGGTCAACAGTCGGTCGTTCAGCTTCTGAAAGTCGGGGTCCGCCGTCAGTTCCCCGGTGCATTCGGCATTGCGGGCCTTCACCCAGCCGAGTGGCTTTTCGCCTGTGACTTCTTCCAACCAGACAAACGGATCTGCCGGTTCCTCGGCGGCCAGACTCAACGTCGGCAAGATCATTCCCCCCAAAAGACAAAACCGCAGGCAGAGATTC
The DNA here is from genome assembly GCA_018242565.1 of Planctomycetota bacterium. Taxonomy (GTDB): domain Bacteria; phylum Planctomycetota; class Planctomycetia; order Planctomycetales; family Planctomycetaceae; genus JACQFH01. The sequence continues at coordinate 12,521 of JAFEBR010000138.1, forward strand.
CGCATATTGCTATCGCTCTAGGCTTGAGTTCATGAATGCGAAGCGCTTGGTACGCGGCGTATTCTACGCCATGTCCATTTCCAGATGCCAGTAAACGACCGCCGGAAACTTCGTGTACAGAACCGGCCGCAAGCCGAAGCGACAACATTCCGCTGGCAGTCGTCACCCGCGAACCCTGGCCGAACCGCGGTCGCCCCTGACGCCACTTTCTTGAAGGACGAACATTGAAGCTTCCCTCAGGGCCACGGCGACTTCCCCGGGCTGAAGCGCAAAGCCGTTACCCACTGACGCGCAGGCCGACTCCACGACTCGATCGGGTTGCGATTCACACACTCTCGTCGCACAATGGCCGACATCAACGTTTCTTACTGGAATCGTGTGGTTCAGACTCCGAGTGCCCACCATGCTGCGAAATTTGTTGCTGATTGTTGTCGTCACGGGTCTCACCTGGCCTGCTTTGGGTGATCAGGTCGTGCTTGTCGCCGGAGGCGGAGACAAAGACCAGGACGGCGTGCCCGCCACGCAAGCCCGGCTGCACAACCCGTTCGGAGTCGACTTCGATCCGTCGGGCAACATGTTCATCGCCGAACTGGAAGGGGGACACGTCCACCAGGTCTCCCGGCAGGGGATCTTCACGACGCTCGCCGGGACGGGTGCTAAAGGGGATGCCGGCGATGGAGGGGCCGCACGCCAGGCCGTGTTCAACGCCATGCACAATCTCGCAGTGGCCCCTACGGGCGAAATCTTCATCGCCGACACCCTGAACCATCGCGTGCGCAAAATCGATCCCCGCACGGGAATCATCACTCCCTGGGCCGGCACGGGCCAGAAAGGTTACTCAGGCGACAATGGCCCCGCCCGGCAAGCTCAATTCAACGGGGTTTACTGCGTCACCTTGACACCCAACGCGAAAACGCTGCTCGTCGTCGATTTAGAAAATCGGCGGGTGCGTGCCGTGGATCTCGCGTCAGGTCAAATCTCCCTCGTCGCAGGCAATGGTCAACGGGGCGTTCCCGCCAATGGGGCGACAGCGACCGACGCGCCACTGGTTGATCCGCGGGCCGTCACGGCAGATGACCGTGGCCAGATTTACATCCTGGAACGTACAGGACACGCCCTGCGGGTCGTCGATCCCCAGGGAAAAATCCAGACCCTCGTGGGCACCGGGCAGGCCGGCCCCGTGGATCGCGACGTGCCCGCACTGCAGGCGACTTTACGCGGCCCCAAACATCTGTGTCTCGATCATCACGGCGATGTGATCATCGCCGACACCGATAACCACGCCATCCGCAAGTACCTCGTGAAGGAGCGACGACTCGTTCTGATCGCTGGCACGGGGACCAAGGGGAGCGCCGGCGTGGGTGGCCCTCCCGAGAAACTGGAACTCAACCAACCGCATGGCGTCACGCTCAACGCGGCCGGAGAACTCTACATCGTAGACAGTTGGAACGACCGCGTGTTGAAGATCGTGAAATAAGCGTCCCCCAAAAATCGGCGTCACGATGGCGACTTTCGTCCGGCCTTCCTTCGGAGTAGAAAATGCAGATCAAGCGAACTTTCCGCTGGTGGTTGTGTACGGGCCTGAATCTGCTGGCCTTGGGCTGCTGTGTGGCAGAAGCCCAGGCCGCGAATCGTCCCAATGTCCTGTGGATTTGTGCCGACGACCACGCGGCGTACGTCTGTGGCGCCTACGGCAACCGCATCGTCCGCACGCCTCACCTCGATCGACTGGCCGCCGAGGGCCAGCGATTTGACAGAGCGTTCTGCAATTCTCCCGTGTGTACAGCGTCCCGCCAGTCGTTCTTGACGGGGCGGTATCCACGCACCCTGGGGGTCACACAACTCTCGACTCCATTACCCGCCAGTGAAACCACCCTGGCGGAAATCCTGGGAAGCTCCGGATATCGGACCGCCGCGATTGGCAAGATGCACTTCAATTCGACGCAGACCCATGGATTTGAAACCCGCATCGACATGCCGGACTATCAAAAATGGCTGGCGGCGAATCGGCCACTGCCGCTCTCTGCCGACACGGCCGTGCAACCTCCGTGGAAGCCCTTCAAAGATCCCGCCAGCATCTGGTTGAATTCCCGGGCGTTACCGTATGGAGCCCGCGAAGCGGAAATGTCGGGCACCTGGCTGGCCAGCCAGGCCGTGCAATATCTCACGCGCCACGCCCAGTCACGAGCCGGCAACGCGACACAAGACTCTCCGTTTTTCCTGATGGTCAGCTTTTATGAACCCCATTCGCCGTTTCATTTCCCGGTGGAATACCAGGGACGACATTCGGCGAGCGAGTTCGTCGCGCCCCCCGTCAGCACCGCCGACGACTGGCAGATTCCTGCGATCTTTCGCGACTTGACCGCTGTGGAAAAACAGGGGATCGCGGCGGCCTATCACATTTCCGTGGAGTTCCTCGATCACAACGTCGGCCGCGTTTTGACAGCGCTGCAGGAATCGGGACTCGATCAAGACACCCTCGTCATTTACACCGGCGACCATGGCTACATGCTGGGTCAACACGGCCGATTCGAGAAACACTGCTCGTATGACCCGGCCATCCGCGCGCCCCTGCTGATGCGTTGGCCGGGGCAGATCAAACCGGATACCAGCACGTCCGCACTGGTCGAATTCATTGATATCGCCCCCACCATTCTGGAACTCAGCCAGATCGCCACGCCGGCGACGATGCAGGGCCAGAGCCTGGCGCCACTGCTCGCCGATCCTCAGCGAAAACACCGCGAAGAAATCTACATCGAATACTCTGAAAATGAAGAGGCCGCGGTTCGTTCCGAGCGGTGGAAACTGGTCTATACGACAGGCCGGCGTGAACGCCAGGATGGCTACACCACAGGTCGCCCCCTGCCCGGCCGTACTATTCGCCTGTTTGATCTCGAACACGACCCCGATGAATTATTGAACCTGGCCGAGCGTCCCGAACACCTGGTTCTGGTCCATCGCCTCCAGGGCAAACTGGCGTCGCACCTGCGGCGGACGGCCCGGCAGCCAGAACTGCTGCCCGGTCCTGACGCACCGCTCTACGAGCTTCTGGACGAAGCGCTCAAACCTCGCGATGTCAAACCGGCCGAATGAACTCGGGACACTCGCGGACAGCACTCAGCCGGGCGGGCCACCCACCTGCCCATCGAGTGCCCATGGACTCTTGAATCGGCCAGATCCACAAATGACGGAGCCGGGGTAGACGACTCGACCGAGCAGCGCAAGCCCGACACGCCCCGCTGTGCCCCTCGCTCAAGGAATTTCCAAAGAACCACCGCAACAACTCACGGCAACTCGACCAACTCCACAGGGCGAATATGCGCTGATGCGCATCTTTTTTACGCCCCGCTGAGGCTGGTTCGCCCCGCCGTCGCCAGGACTCGTTACAGCACAATCACTTACACCGATCGACGGGCATCCCGCGATGTGTCCCGAATTCAGAGACAGGGCTGACAGATTCACCATAAATCGTTGCGAGACCGAGTGATCGGAACGCCCTGCTGATTTGCGACCGGTATGCGCACAGGCGCATTTTTTTACAAATCGGCGCAGGAACGTGGATCTGCTGAAACACTCGCGACAACCCGCGGGGGCACCACCACAGTGCCACTGACCCGCGATACAGTTTCCAGCCCGCCGATCTCGTCGATGCTGCGTCGCCACTCGTGCCTGGATTCAACGCACCTCTATTGTCATTATACGTATCGTGTTATTTTTTACAACGTTTTTTTACGCTTTTTTTTAACCGACGGATCGGTACACGACGACATCCATGCCTGCGGCCGCCACGCCGCACAACCACGATCGGAGCATCCGGCACGCCATCCTGGGGGAAACCGTGCTTCGTGAGCCGAAGTTGCGTGAGCGCGTTCGCTTTCGCGGGTGGCAACAAGCCCCAGCGAGCCGTCGGGTTTATCCCGGCGGTGTCCGCCCGCCTGCCCAACACCGGATGAAGCCGCTGATCGACTCTACCCAAGGTCCCTGGCTTCGACCGTGCGCGGTCAGCCATCTGGAATCAACGGTCGGTGAGGCTTCGAGGCTTGGGAAATCCGGCAGGCCCGGTCCCGCACGTCACCGTCCCTATGCCACCCACACCGCGAATCCCCCCCTTTCGAAGGGGGGGCCACCGGGGGGGGTAATCGCGCGTCTCAGAGCCGTCCGCGCAACATACCCCAACGCGTCCCGCCAGCGGCAGGCACACGTGATCCACTCACAGTCGGAAGATCAGTCCGCCGGTTCGACCCGCATCACCATGCGACGCCGATACCGCCGGGATAAACCCGACGGCTCGCTATGCTCAAGTCCACGAGGCCAGCCATAGTGCGCAACCCCCTCTTTCACGACGCAGTCCCGCACGTCACCGCCCCCGTGCCACCCACACCGCGAATCCCCCCCTTTCGAAGGGGGCGCCACCGGGGGGGGTAATCGCGCGTCTCAGAGCCGTCCGAACATTCACAGCCAGCGAGCCGCCCGGGTTTATCCCGGCGGTGTCCGCCCGCCTGCCCAACATCGGATGAATCCGCCGACCGACTCTGCCCAAGGTCCCTGGCAGACCTCACCGCCCCAGCGCGTCCCGCCAGCGGCAGGCACACGTGATCCACTCACAGTCGGAAGATCAGTCTGCCTCTTCAACCCGCATCACCATGCGACGCCGATACCGCCGGGATAAACCCGACGGCTCGCTATGCTCACTTCCACGAGGCCAGTCATAGTCCGCAACCCCCTCTCTCACGACGCAGTCCCGCACGTCACCGTCCCTATGCCACCCACATCGCGAATCCCCCCCTTTCAAAGGGGGGGCCACCGGGGGGGGTAATCGCGCGTCTCACCGCCCTCCGAATATTCACAGCCAGCGAGCCGTCGGGTTTATCCCGGCGGTGTCCGCCGGCCTGCCCAACACCGGATGAATCCGCCGACCGACTCTGCCCAAGGCCCCTGGCAGACCTCACCGCCCCACCGCGTCCCGCCGGCGGCAGGCACACGCGATCCATTCACGGGCGGAAGATCAGTCTGCCTCTTCGCCCCGCATCACCATGCGACGCCGATACCGCCGGGATAAACCCGACGGCTCGCTGTGGTCACGTCCCCCAGCCAGTCACAGCACACGTCAACCACTTCTTACGGGACGCCCCACCGCCTGCCGGGCAAAATCACTTCTGAAGGTATAACCACACGAATCCCGTGTCGTCCTCTTTGAGAAATTCGGTTCTCTGTTCGTAGATCTTGGAGAACTTCTCTTGAACTTTGCTGCGCTGTTCATCATCTTGCGCCGCTTCGAGCTCCTTGACCGCAGCAGCATAGCGTTTCTTCCACTCGGCGGATTTCTGCTTCATGGCTGCGACAGTCAATCCGTCGGCCGGCGCGATCAGCGTGAGGGAATCGCCTACCAGGAGATCCAGCTTCCCGTCGCCATTGACGTCCGCCACCCACACGCGGGTCGATTTCGTGGGTCCGGTCAGTCCGTCTTCCGTAACGACGTCAATATCCTGCGGTTCCTCGTCTTCGCCCTTTTGGGATTCCTGCACCGGTTTGATCAGCCACTGGAAGGCGCGCAATTCCGGCAGTTTGCCAGCACCGGCGACATTCTCGGCCCATTGAACCCCGCCCTGGGCCGATCCGCTGACCAAATCGAGATCGCCGTCGCCATCCCAGTCGATCGCGAACGGATCGCTGTGATAGCCTTGAATGTGCAACAGCTCGGCACCCAGCCGGATCGGTTCCGGTTCGGGGTGGAAGGCCCCCTTCCCTTCGCCACGGAACCAGTAAAACGTCCCTTTGAAATTGCCGACGACCAGATCGAGGTGGCCGTCGCCATTCCAATCGACGGCAAACGGTCGCGTGCAAATTGCGTCGACGATGTGCTCGCGATCGGCGGGAATAATGAGCGGTTTCCCATCGGTACCGTTCAAGACCTCGGCTTTTCCGAACTTGCCGTCGGGCTTGCCATACAGCACTTGAAATAACCCGGCCATATCCTTCTCCAGGCGCGAATACGAGCCAGAGAGAATATCGCGGTGGCCGTCACCGTTCAGGTCCACAAACTGTGGAGTTGAGCTGGTGCATCACCAGACGCCCGGCACCTCGGCGACTTTTCCCGCGGCCTGCAACCATTCGCCGGGGGCGAATTTTTCTCCGCCCAGGTGCTGGAACACCTGGATCTTGCCGTCGTTGAATTGCCCCACGAGCAAGTGCATCTTGCCGTCGCCGCCC
>JAFEBR010000139.1 GCA_018242565.1 Planctomycetota bacterium
ATGTGCCCATTTTCGAAACTTCGATTCCATACGCCGCATTCCAAACATGTTTGACGTTCCCCAGTCTCCTTTGCGCCTTTGTGGCTTTGCGTGAGCCTCTTTTTGTCGTCTGCAGTCAAACCTCTGTCGCCATTCAGAATCCCCCCCGAAATGCGTCAGCACTCAGGTTCAAGCAAGATTCGACATTTGAGTTTTGTCGCGGTGGCGGAAATTCCAGGAATTCAAGGCTCACGCAAAGCCGCAAAGAAGAGCCTGGCGGAATGGCGTTTGTCTGTCTGCTCTCAATCTGGATCGAAGGGCGATGTGTCCATTTTCCTAACGTCGACTCCATACGCCGCATTCCAAACATGTTTAACTTTCCCCAAACTCCTTTGCGCCTTTGTGGCTTTGCGTGAGCCCCTTTTTCGTCTTCTGCGGTACAAACCTCTGACGGCATCCTGAACCTACCGAATTGAATAAGGACTCATATTCAAGAATACTCGTCTGTCACCCGGCGATTTGCGTGGACTCCAATTCTCGTCGAGTCAACCGCCGCTCCCACCTTTTTGTCGCTGGATGCCGTATTCACGGTGGATCCCGAAACCGCGCCGGCCTTACAGCGGATCAAGGATGTGGCGCCGAGTCTCCAGATTTATGTCGTTCCCGCACCGCCCACACGGGCTCCCGCGGGGATGCCACCCAGCCCTGCGGCGGGCGATCAGCCTGGCTCCGATTGACCGCATTACGCCCATTGCGTAACAGGCACGGCACTGCATCATTCAGAAAAAATCCGCAGGCAAACGCCTGCCAGACACACTTGCCTGCGGAGCGTCAGGTGAATGACGCTCCGCAGGTGTCGTGGGTGTCACTTTTCGGGAGTGTTTACTTCCCGCTCTTCTTCAGAATCTCTTTCAGCACATTCGGTGGCGACATCGGCAGACGTTCCATCCGCACGCCCACAGCGGCATAGATGGCGTTCGCCAGGGCGGCCGGCGGCGGAATGATCGGCACTTCGCCCACACCCCGCACGCCGTACGGATGTCCGGGATTCGGCACTTCCACCAGCAGCGGGTCGATCATCGGCAGGTCGTAGCAGGTCGGCATGCGGTAATCGAGGAACGTGCTGTTCCGCATCGTGCCGTTGGCATCGTAGAAGTACTCTTCGTTGAGTCCCCAGCCGATCCCCTGGACAGTGCCCCCCTGAATCTGACCTTCGACGTAGCTGGGGTGAATTGCGGTCCCCACGTCCTGCACGGCGGTGTAGCGAATGATCTCGACCTTGCCCGTGTCGGCGTCAACTTCGACATCGACAATGTGGGTGGCAAACGCACCGCCACAGCCTTGCGGATCAACCGCGGCCCGGCCCACGACCGGTTCGCCCGTCTTGTTGACCTGCTCGGCCAGTTCCTTGAAGCTCATCCGCTTGCCATTGGGGCCGGTCACGCCTCCGTTTTCGTATTTGACCTGCGAGGCATTCACATCCCAGATCGCCGCGGCTCGCTCGACGAGCTGCCGCTGGATATCGCGGGCTGCTTCGTACGCCGCCCAACCGGTGGCGAACGTCACACGACTCCCCCCGGTGATGTCGGTGTAGCCGACGCTGTCGGTGTCGACCACCGTGGGAATCACGTCGGTCGCCGCGATCCCCAGGGTCTCGGCGAACTGCATGGCGATGCCGGTCCGTGAGCCGCCGATGTCGGTCGAGCCTTCGACCAGCGCCACGGTCCCGTCCGGGTTCACGGTCGCCGCGGCACTCGATTTCAGGCCGATATTGAACCAGAAGCCAGAGGCCACGCCGCGACCGCGGTGCTTACCGGTCAGCGGAGTTTTCCAGTGCTCGCAGTCTTTGGCGGCCTGCACGGTTTCCACCATGCCGATCCGCGGGAAGACCGGACCGTCGATGCGACGGGTGCCTTCTTTCGCGGCGTTGAGCAGCCGAAATTCGAGCGGATCGAGTTTCAGCTTCTCGCAGACTTCGTCGACGAGGGTTTCAAACGCGAACGCGGCGTTCGTCGCGCCGGGAGCACGGTAAGCACTGGTCTGTGGCTTGTTGACCACGACGTCGTAGCCATCGATGCGGCCGTTCGGGACTTCGTAGCAGGCGAAAATGCACATGGCACCCGCGCCGACGGGCGAACCAGGATAGCCCCCCGCTTCGTACGCCAGATACGCGTCGGCGGCCGTGATCTTGCCGGCGGCGTCCACCCCCAGTTTGACCTTAATGTAGGAACCGGGGGTCGGGCCTGTGCCTTCGAAGACGTCGGCCCGGCTCATGACGAGTTTCACCGGCTTGCCCGTGCGCTTCGACAGAATCGCCGCGACCGGTTCGAGATACACGCGGATCTTTCCGCCGAAGCCACCGCCGATTTCCATCGGCACGACTTTCACGCGAGAAACCGGCACGCCGACCAGTTCGGCGACCTGCTGCCGAACCGAGAACGATCCCTGCGTGCTGGTCCAGACGGTGATGTGCCCGTCAGCATTCCACATCGCCGTGGCATTTTGCGGCTCGATGTATCCCTGGTGCACGGTCGCCGTGCGGAACTCGCGTTCGACCACCACTTTCGCCGCGGCGAAGCCCTTGGCCAGGTCTCCCTTTTCGAAGCGGAAGTGCTTGGCGAC
>JAFEBR010000013.1 GCA_018242565.1 Planctomycetota bacterium
GAAGGAGGTCATTAATGCAAATGCGCTCAGTAGTTTCATCATCGGATCCTTGATCAATCGGTGTAACTGTGATTCACCGTCACCTCGCTACTCCGGAAAGTGGATATGCACCCGCGGGTGAAATTGAACGAAATCCGCAACTCCGGCGACTGTGACGCGCGTGTGGCCTACGTACACCGATTCCAGGTTTCGCAAATCGCCAAGCGCGGCCAACCCAAAGTCAGTCACTTTGGTTCCGCTGACGTCCAAGTACCATAATTCCTGCACGTTCTTCAAATGAACTAACCCCGCATCCGTCACGGCGGTGTGGCTCAACTCCAGCCAACGGAGGCCGGTCATGTCGCGTACGTATACCAAGCCTGCGTCCGTGACGCGCGAACCTTTGAGGTGCAGGCTGTGCAAGTTTTTCATCGGCCGCAAACTGGCCAGTCCCGCGTCCGTCAGCCGGCTGCTCGACACTGAGAACTTTTCCAGGGAGACCAGGTTCCCCAAGACGGCCACGCCCGAATCAGTCCATTCAATTGGCGGAAGGTCCAATTGCTTAAGGCGAGTCATTCCCCGGAGATGTTGGAGTCCAGACTCAGTGATCTGCGTTTCTGATAAGTCAAGCTTTTTCAGCCCGGTTAACGGTTCGATATCCGCGAGTCCCGCATCCGATATTCGAGTCCCGCGCAGATCGAGTTCTTCGAGGTCGGGCAGACCGCTAAGATAACGCATTCCAGCGTTCGTCACGCGGCAACCGCTGACATCGAGTTGCTTGAGGTGTCGAAACCGTTGAAGGTGTCTCAAATCGTCGTCTGTTACTTCCGGCTCTTGTGGATGCTGCAAATACAGGTCGTCCGCTCGATACGTCAAAACCCGACGGCTTCCCAGGTTGACAGAAACGACTTCGGCATGCAGCCAATCACGCCATTCCGCTACGAAGCCCTGTTGCGGCGCAATCCATCCTTCGGGATCCAGCCATGTGGTGCCGCCCAGACGCTCGATATCACTGATTGCCGAGTCGCGCCGGATGGCATGAACAAGTAGCGACGCGGGCCACACACCGAGAACCGTAAAGATCGCCATGAACAACCGTAGCGACAGCGGTATCGGGCGCCGCGGCGGTGGCGGCTTGTCGGTCGCGGAATCGGACATGGGGCTTGGCGCGTCAGCCATGTCGTCAGTTTACCGCCGCCAGTTGTTGGAATGAATCCCAGTTACGCTATCCCATCGGCATCTCGACTTGACCTGCAAATTCCCGGCGGATATGAGGGCGGCCGCAGGCGCACGGCATTGGTATTTTTGCGGAATATTTTCGATGAAGAGCAAACTCGTGATAACGCTCGCGTTGTTCGCACTGACATGCATTCTGACGATCACCAATGCAGATCAGCAGATCGAAAACGAGAGCCCACTCAAGGTTCTCGTCGACCGCCTGGAAAGTAATGATGTCTCAATTCGCAAAGATGCCGGCAACGCGCTTCAGATGCGGGCTGCGGTGGCAGACGCCGAATTGGGTGGGGTTACTGGGCTGGCATACGACGAGGATCTTACCGCCCTGGAACGATTCCGGAATGAAGCAAAGCCATTGGTCCCCCTGCTGGTGAAGGTGCTGCTCGGCCAGCACGAGGAAAGCGCGGCAGATGCGCCAGTCGTCCTGCGGCCCATTCGACCGGATGTGAC
>JAFEBR010000140.1 GCA_018242565.1 Planctomycetota bacterium
CCGGCAGGAATCCGTTGCCAAGGCCACACCCTTATGTCGCCGGCTCTTGAAAAGGTTTGTCGACTCGGTACCATCCGAAGAATGGCGACGGTCGTTCACGAAAATGGCAAGAAGCATACAGTAGGATTGGGGTGACTCGGATTCAACTAGCAATTGCCTCGCCGGCAGGAGCCCTTTTGACGGGATACTGCCCGCACAAATCGGCCACGAATTCCGTCTACACCGGATGCGATTGGACAAATCTCGCTCTGGCATCCAGACTGAATATAGAACGCCGCGACTCGGCGGCCGTATCAGGCGTCGGAGGTCATCACGAAATGGGCTCACTTCTCCAGCACGATGGCATTGGGCAGACGTTGCATGCTGAATGTGAATGTTGTTCAGCACAAATTATGGCCTTTGAGGCGCAATCCAGTCAGCGACCGGACCTCGAAAGCCAACTCGTTGCCGAGGGTTGGCAGCTTGCGGAATCTCGCTGGTTGTGCGCAAATTGCAGCGGACGGTCGCCTGACGCCGCGCTGCGTCTGGCGACGCATGCGCAGGGAGTTACGATTCTTCAGCCGCCGGATGGCCGGCCGGTTAGCGCGCAGAGACGTAACCCACAGTCATTCAAAGGCACCCGAGTTCGTGCAGAATGATCGATTACGACAAAATCGCGGTCGAATATCGGCGTCATCGACGGATTCATCCGGGCGTGTTGCGTGAAATTCTCACGATGGGAACGGTCACGTCGAGTTCGAATGTCTGTGAAGTCGGGTGTGGCACCGGCAATTACATCACTGCGGTTCAATCGGCAACGGGATGCTGCGGCCTCGGCGTCGATCCATCAGACGAGATGCTTTCCCGTGCCAGGGCACAAAGTGAAAACGTGGAATGGCGGAAGGGGGCAGGCGAAGACCTTCCCATCGAGCGCGGCGTCATTGACTTGGTTTTCTCGGTCGATGTTATTCATCACGTCTCCGATCGAGACGCCTTTTTCTCACAAGCGTTCCAGGCCTTAAAGCTTGCGGGGAAAGTTTGCACCGTGACGGATTCTGACTGGATCATCCGGCATCGCCTGATGTCACTTTACTTTCCCGAGACAGTCCCTCTGGAGTTGCAGCGATATCCATCCATCGGCAAATTGCGGACTCTGATGCGGGAAGCTGGTTTTGTGGAGATTTCCGATAACCTTGTCGAACACGAAATGCCGCTCACGGACATTCAGGCTTACAGAGAAAAGGCGTTCTCGGCCCTCCACCTCATCTCTGACGCCGATTTCCAACGTGGAATCGCGAAGATGGAGCACGACCTGAAATCCGGCCCCATTCCATTTGTGTCCCGTTACGTCCTCCTCTGGGGAACGAAATCGGTGCCGTAGTGTTTGGCATTTATTCTGAAAGGCACCGGCAATACGCGGCGGGACTCTCTGAGGCGGCATCAATGTTGTTAAGCACGGGGACACAGAACTTTTCCCCTGTCGCCGCGCGCATCACCCCCGCATGCCGCCTGATGCCTGCGTGATTGCCCAGTATTCGCACGAATCTCGCGGAAACATGCCGCGTCGGCGTCGTCAAACAGGCCAGTCCCGGCGCAATCCGTATGGGATGAATCCGCCATGAATTTCGACCACGGCCCCCAGCAGCGGATTCGCCTCTGCAACA
>JAFEBR010000141.1 GCA_018242565.1 Planctomycetota bacterium
AACATTCGGAACACACCACCCGGCAGCCGCGGCAGTTCCCCCAGCGTCAACGTTCGCATGCATCACCTCCGGTTGTCGAGCCTGACCGACTCACTCCAGCTCCCGGCGCACTTGCTGCACGTCACATTTCTGGCCCGCACGCACTCGTCTTCCTCTAACCGACACACCCGCAACCCTCGCCAACACACCGCCCGTTCCGTGCGCTGGCACCTGAATTGGACTCCTTCACCCAGTTGTCTCAATCTCTCGCCGCGACGCCGCAGCATTCCCCCCACGCCGCGACTCAACGCCACCCCCCGCGTCGTTCTGCGTCCGACCACTATCTACGCAGTACAAACAACCAAACGGCTACGCCCAATGCCAGTCCCATCGCAAACAGCCACCAAGCGCTTCTCCACCACCGTCGCCGTCTTGCCCTGCCGTAATAGTACGCCGGACGAACGTCGCCCATTCCATAACCCCCAATCTCTTACAAATCCAGAGGCCCTGCTACGCACCGCTACAGCCTTTCTCGTCACGCGCTTCGCGTCTCACCCCCTGAATTCCGCCCAAATCTGCTCGACGGCTTGCCTCCCGAATCGGCTGTCCATCGCCGCGCCACCCACCGCGATCCCCGTCATCGCCAAAATTACAACATCACCGCCAGCAACCGAAACAATCCTGTTAAAAACGTTAACCGAATTTCACAAGGCGATTCAACAAGTTTCTCGCACCGATTCGTCTTTGCCGAGAAATTCCCAGCACCTGTAGTCGCCGCCGCGAAATAACTTGCCCAAGCCGGCGTCGCCTCGCGGACCTGCTCATCAACCGCCCCCTTGATTCCGCGCTCCCCCCGCGCAGCGCATCACCCCCGACTTCAAAACGGCCCCGGCCACCCCTTCGCCCAGTGTAGGGCGACACGCAAGCGACGAGCAGCCGGGACCATGAACGAATCGTGCATTCCCCCAACTCACCGTTGATTTGGCGCAAAATAACGCCTCGCGAACCGCACACATCAAGAAAGGCGGCCCGACGGCCGGAACTCGGGCCGGAGTCCACGCCGCGGGCGCCGTCTCAGCAAAGACAGTACCCGCCTGACTCCATATTGCAACAACATTTTCCTGCAAAAACGCGTACACCCAAATTTCTGCTAACCCCTCACCCCACCGCCAGCGCCAATTCGCGTTTTACCGGTCAGTGCGACAGTGCCCACCGCCACCAGTCCCGAAACACCTAGACATCTGTTGCTCGCCCGTTCCCGCTGCCGATACAACCCAAGACGTTTCCCAGACCACAACTCGCGGCCACGTGCCGCGAGAACACCAGCCGACTTCGCCGGGCCCCGCTCCCCTATCACCCCACAGCAGTTCATCACCAAATAACAGCGTGCCAACCTGTCCGAACGCAGTGCCGCACAGCAGCATTTTCGCGACAGTCGAGCCTGCCCGTGGCAACCTCTCGCCGGCGTAAAGCCACTCGCGCCCCTGCCATCCCATTGCCTTGACTTTAGTCTCGCCGCGTGAAATCATCGCTGAACATTAGAACACACGGCACGAGATTTCCCAGAATGGCGAAAAAATCCACACCGAACAAGGCCCCACGCCTGCTCACCCCGCCCACCACGGTGGCCAAACTCCGCCGCCGAAGACACCTGTTTCTGCCGAAGTACCTGACAGACTTCAGCGAACGCCTGCCGAACCGCCCAGAGCCCGGAAGCGACCCCCTAAACATGGTCACCCACTGGGCCGACATGGAGGAACAAGGTCACCTCAGCCGAAAAGAAACCGCTCTCGATGCGGCGTTCTTGCTGGAGATTTTCGGAAAGACCCTGGGCTACGCCTCAGTCACGGAGCGCCCGCAAAAATATCAACTTGAACGCAATTTTACCGTCGACGGAATCGGCGTTGCCGATGGCGCACTCGGTGATTTCGGCACGGGATGTACGCCGTCGCCGGTTGCCGTCATTGAACTGAAAGGAGCTGACGTTGACCTCGACAAGCCGGTCGGCGGCCGCACACCCGTGCAACAGTGCTGGGACTACCTGAACGCTCTTCCTAACTGCACATGGGGGATCGTCAGCAATTACTCCACGATTCGCCTGTATCACCGAAATCGAACACAGACCGCGTACGAAGAGTTCTCCCTCCAGGATCTGAGAAATATCAAGCGTTTTCGCGAGTTCTTTTGCATTTTTGAACGCGGCGGGTTGATGACGTCCAGCCTCGGACAGCGCGCCCGTGCATTGCAACTCTTGGAAAAAACCGAAAACCGCCAGCGCGATGTCGGCGACGAACTCTACAACTACTACAGCGATAATCGCCTACTCCTGATTGAACACCTGCAGCGCCATCACGCCAAAACCCGCCCGCAAGCCATACACATTGCGCAGAAACTTATCGACCGCATCATCTTTGTGGCATTTTGCGAAGACCGCGGCTTAATCCCCGGTGACTCGTTGCGAGCCGCACACGATGTGATCCCGCCACTCACTCGCGTAACCAACCCACGCTGGCAGAATTTCCTGGCGTTGTTTACTGCTATGGACCAGGGGCACGCGAATCTCAATATTCACGGCGATGGCTTCAACGGCGGACTCTTCAAACACGACCCCGAAGTTGACGATCTACAATTAAGCGACGACTGGACCCGGTTTTTCCGCCAAATCGGCGAGTACGATTTCCGCGACGAGGTCAACGTCGACGTCCTCGGCCATTTGTTCGAACGCTCAATTTCCGAATTGGAACGTTTGCGCACGGGCCCGCTATTTGCCGAACCCGGGGTGCCCCCCGAACCGCCCGCGGCACTGCCGCGAATGCCCAAATCTCGCGAACGCAAACTTCTGGGCACATACTACACCCCGCCTGCATTTACTCGTTTCCTGGTAGAACAAACCGTCGCTGCCATAATCGAGCAGCGATTTGTGGCGGCACAAGCCACCCACGGACTGTCGCAGGCGGAAATCGAAGTCCGCACACCCGAACCTCGTCTCGTCCCGTACTGGACCGAATGCCTCGAAATTCTGCGTCGCCTACGCATCTGTGACCCGGCATGTGGCAGCGGCGCGTTCTTGATTCAGGCTTACGAAGAACTCGAGAGACAGTATTTCTCGGTCATCGACCAACTCGTCCTCCACGACGGTCCCGATGCTCAGCAGCTCTACGAAACCGTACCGAACACCATCCTGGGGCAAAACCTGTACGGTGTAGACCTTTCGCCCCAGGCCGTTGAAATCACGCAACTGGCGCTCTGGATCCGGTCAGCTCAACGCGGAAAAACGCTCGCGGAACTTTCCAGCCATATTCGCTGCGGCAATAGCCTCGTCGCTGATCGCGGAATACACGCAGCAGCCGTCGTCTGGGGAGACGCATTCCCGGAGGTATTCTCGCGCGAAACGCAACCCGGATTTGACTGCATCATTGGCAATCCCCCCTGGGAACGCCTGAAAGTGCAGGAGCGAGAATTCTTCTCCCATTCCGCACCAAAGATTGCATCAGCCGTCAATGCCGCCGAACGTCGTCGGCTCATCACGACCCTGGAAGCACAGGATCCGCAGTTATTTGCTGCGTACACGACTGCGAAAGCCAACGCAGAGCAAATTCTCGCATACGTGCGCACTTCCGGGGCGTTCCCGAATACCGGCAAAGGAGACGTAAATACCTATTCCTTGTTCGCAGAACTTGCCCTGAAGATCGTCGCTCCACATGGTCGAGTCGGATTGTTAGTCCCGTCAGGAATCGCGACAGACGCGACGACCAAGGAGTTTTTCGCTTCGCTGATGCAATCAAAGGCCCTTCTCTCGCTATTCGATTTCGAGAATAAACTTCCGGTATTTCCCGACGTACACCGCTCGTTCAAATTTTGTACATTGGTCTTTGGAGGCCAGGCGACGTTGATGGAATCTGCCGACTTTGCGTTTTTCCTCCGCTGCATGGAGGACCTCGACGATCGCAACCGGCGAATCTCACTCTCCATCAAAGATATCCAACTCTTAAACCCAAATTCACGCACCTGCCCGATCTTTCGCACGCGCCGCGATGCCGAGCTGACGAAAGCAATCTACAAACGCGTACCAATCCTCATCGATCGATCTCGAGAACAAGGCGGGAATCCGTGGGGAATTCGTTTTATGACCATTTTCCACCAAACCAATGACGCTGAATTGTTCTGTGATGCTGCGCAACTTAAAACGCGTGACTTTTCTCCCGATCGCGCATACTGGCGCAAAGGTAAAACGGTGTACGTGCCTTTGTATGAGGCCAAGATGATTCAGGCATACGACCACCGCGCAGCGAGCGTCATTATCGACGCTGGCAACTGGATGCGACAAGGTCAAACTGAGTCCACAACACTGGTCGACCACCAAAATCCAGAGTTCTTTGCACAGCCCCGCTGGTGGGTCGCAGAGACAGATCTTGCCGCCGTCTTGGGCCAGGCGCGGCCACCCGCATTTCTTGCTTTCAAAGACGTAACTAGCCCAACAAATCAGCGAACTATGATTGCTGCATTCATACCGCCAGTTGGTGCCGTCAACTCTGCACCACTCATCCTCACGGGCACCGAAATTAACGAAAGAGCCGAGTGCTGTTTATTGGCAAATCTGAATAGTTTCGCCTTGGATTTTGTCGCGCGCCAAAAAGTCGGCAACGTACACCTGAATTTCTTTATCGTAGAGCAGCTTCCCATTTTTCCGCCCAGCGAATACGCTGAACGCTGCCCGTGGAATAAAAAGCAGACTCTCGAAAAATGGATTTCCGACCGAGTCCTGAAGCTGACCTGTACGGCAGACGACATGCGCCCGCTCGCCGCGGCATGTGCTTTCGAGCCTGGCGTACACAAATGGAAGCCCGACGAACGCGCCGAACTCCAAGCTGAACTCGACGCCGCCTATTTTCACCTGTACGGCATATCCCGCGACGACGCGGCGTATATTCTCAGTACATTCACTTCGACCAGCGTTGCCGATGAATCTACGCCTTCACTCTATCGAACCGACAATCTGATTCTCGCCGCGTACGACCGCCTGGGGACCAAGCAGTAATCATTGCTCGGCCGAGTGCACGACCCAACTCCTCAACGTGTTGCACGTTCTGGCGTTACTCGTCGAGATGGCACAACCTCAATCGCAACTCTTGGAGGCGATCTGTGACGGCCCCACACTTAATCTCGGTCGACGAACTCCGCGCCGCCGGTGCCTTAGACGTCCCGCCCGCGTGGCGAAAGTCGCTGGCACCGGCCCCCGCACCTGCCGCACGAGATTTGTTCTCTGGCCTCCGTGACGACGACGAGCCGGCCCCCGGCGAAACCGATCCCCAGCCCAACGACGCGGAACACGCCGATTCGGCGTAAGCCACATACGCCGTGTATCCTGTGCCCAAAGCCGCGTGCCTCTTGTCCGAGCACCTTGCCGGGCGCGTCCCGCAGAACCGTCTTCGGGCCCCTGCCCCGATTCGCCTCGCAGCCACCAAGCGTCTCCCGTGCACCGCGCGCGACCAGTGCCGTTCGCCGACGCAAACAATTACCACCCCGCACGCCGGCTGACTAACGGTCAGCCCGAGTTCCGATACGGCACGGTCTCGCGCATGCACCTTGCAATCCCACGCCAGCGATCGCCGTCTCCGCCCCCTGTGCCCGTCTCGAAACCGCTGCCAGGCTCTGCCAGCACGTCGGAAAAACGCCCGCAGCCCCTGCGTTGCCCCCCAGGCCGGGCCGGATTCCCGCACCCGCAAGCCCCTCGGTATTTGGCGCAGAATATCCGTCTCGATTTCGCGCCAAATAAACGCCCCCCGCGCCCTTCAGTCCGCCGGTGTCCCGGCCGCTTCCCCTTCGCCCGTGCTTTCTGCCTCGGTTTCGGCCGCGCGTCTTTTCCGGTCGTGATGCGGCGTAAACCTCAATTCCCGCGGCCCCGGCAACGACTCGGGAAGCCTTTCCAGGTCATACGGACTTCCCTCGACCGTCCGCCAATCCTGCCCCAGCAGCCCGCGATTCTCGAAATATCGCAGCGCCTGCTTCATGTAAATCCGCACCACGAACAACGGCGGCAACCCGACCCGCGTCGCGCTCCACCATTCAAACAGATCCCGATCCGATTTCGACGAATTGCATCGCCGGCAGGCCCAGATCGCATTATCACCCCGTCGTCCCCGCCGCGATTCACGGGCACGATGTGATCGATCGACAGATACTGCACCGACCCACAATAGACGCACTCCTGCGGCAACTTCATCCGCACCGCCTGGTCCCGCATCAGCGACCCGGCCGCCATGCTGCCGGTCCGCAACCCTTTATACAACCTGGCCCGAACCATGTAATGCAGTCGCCCGTACGCCTCGGCCCGATCCGTTGTTGCCATCTCGGCCATCGCCAGATTGGCGTAGCACCAATACAGCCGCTCGCCGACGGTGTTTCTTTCCGACTTCGCCATCATTCGGCCCTCGCCCACAATTCTCGAAACATCCCCACGCCTCAGAACGGATAGAACCAGATCGGTTGCGGCTGCTGCGTCGGCGCCACCAGCTTCGCGGCCCGTTCCGGCCGGCGCAAGAGCCAGTCCCCCCCGTCGCAGTCGTAGAGCTCGACGCTCCCGACCAGCACGCCGCGAGGCAAGTCGTCGCAGGCCACGTCTTTGATCCGGTAGGTTTTCATCATCGTTGCCTCTTCGTCCGCACTGTACCGCCCCTGCGCCGCGTAGACGAAGATCCGCTCCCGCACGTTCGTCGGACCGCTGCGGTACTCGATTTTCTTCACGCCCCGCATAATCGCCTCGGCGTGCGGCTGCCGAATACTCAGGGCCCGCACGGCCGTGTATTGCCCCAACGCCTCCCGAGCCGCTGCCCGCTGAATCGCGTCGCCCGCGATGCTCTCCTCGATTCTTCGGAGCGCCTTCACGATTTTCCGGGGATCGCCAGGCGACCGCTGCCCCTCGGCCAGGCGAATCAGCGTGCGGCAGAACGGCAGATCATTGATCTCTCGAAACCCGATGAAGTTCGCACACGCCGACTTGAACGCGTCGAAGCCCGCCCCCCGCAACTCCGCCGGCGGAGCGAGTTGCCAGCCCTCGCCGGAGGCCTGATATTGCCCGTTGCTCAAGCGCTCGACGTCCTGAATGCGAAACGTCTCCCACAGAAAGTACCGCCGCGGCCGACCGAGCCCCACAATCAGAAACACCACCCCGTCGGCCTGCAGCACTCCCGGCCGGCCCGTGCGAATCCCCAGCCAGGTCCCGCTGAACGGCGGCGAGGCGAACGGCAGACCCCGCTCGTCGGCATTGTGGTATTGGACGTAGTAGTTCATGGGCCTCGCCTGCCCGCGTTTCCCCAGACACCCGGCTCGCGCCCGTGGCGGAGCCTCGGCCAATTCTCGCGAT
>JAFEBR010000142.1 GCA_018242565.1 Planctomycetota bacterium
GCTGACTGTATTTTTTGTCCACTCGATTCTGAATGTCGCACTATGCACGCACCGGAGGGCTGGCACTGGCATTCGAAAACCACGATCATAGGCGAGTAAACCCTTGATTTCCCGGGAAAATCTTCTGCGGTGGACTCTGTTCGACCGCCAGATGCGGGCAAACAGGTCGCATCGGATTAACAGCGCGTGATATCCGGAACCCGGTCATCGCCTTGAAGGTGAGTCAACACAGCTTTTGCCTGGGGTGCACTATGACCGCCGATGTGACACGACGTCCGATTCGAGCACGCGACACGAAGTGGGCCGCGGCGACGGCTCGCTGGTTGGCCAGGATCGGGCTCCGCCCGAACCAGATTTCAGTTCTG
The DNA here is from genome assembly GCA_018242565.1 of Planctomycetota bacterium. Taxonomy (GTDB): domain Bacteria; phylum Planctomycetota; class Planctomycetia; order Planctomycetales; family Planctomycetaceae; genus JACQFH01. The sequence continues at coordinate 366 of JAFEBR010000142.1, forward strand.
AGTGCCGTATTTGGATGCGGAGCCGGGACAGCGTTTACGCTGACAGGACTGGTCCCTTCGCCCACGGCGCGGACGTTGTGTTACGTACTCGCGGCCGCCGGTATTCAACTGCGGCTGCTGTGCAACCTGTTCGACGGCATGGTGGCTGTCGAAGGGGGGTTTCGCACCAAGTCGGGAGCCATCTATAACGAACTCCCGGACCGCTTCTCGGATGGATTCACCCTGGTCGGCGCAGGTTACGTTCTGTCACACCTGAGCTGGCTGCCCGAAGTCGCCTGGCTCGCCGCCATCCTCGCGGTCATCACGGCTTACGTGCGAGCCCTGGGGTCTTCAGCCGGCGCCCAGCCGTGTTTTCTGGGACCCATGGCGAAGCAGCAGCGTATGGCGGTCATGACCGCCGCAGCAGTTGCCAGTGCGGTGGCCGAACAATTCGACGTTCAGGGCCATGTCATCGCCGCGGCACTTATCGTCATTGTCGTTGGCTGTCTGGTAACGATCGTCCGCCGGTGCCGGCACATCATTCGCGAGCTGGAGACCTCATGACCAGTGACCTGACAGCGACGATGCTGCGACTGTTGACCGGGGTCCGGGCTCACTGGCGTGGCTGCGAGCCAGATCTCCGACAACGCATCTATTTTGCCAATCACTCCAGCCATCTGGATGCACCGACGTTATGGGCGGCGCTACCGCCCGCCTTGCGCCAACTGACATGTCCCGTGGCAGCACGGGACTACTGGACGGCCGGCCGACTGCGCCGGTATCTGGCCACGCATGTTTTTCACGCGGTCCTGGTCGAACGTAAGACTCCCACGGCGCGCGACAACCCAATTGACGACATGCTGCGGGCGCTGGGTGATCAGAGATCGTTGATCCTGTTTCCCGAGGGAGGCCGCTTTACGGGACCTGATCCGGTTGAGTTCAAGAGTGGCCTGTTTCACCTGGCAAAGAAACGCCCCGACCTGGAACTGATCCCGGTACTGCTCGATAACCTCAACCGTGTGTTGCCGAAAGGGGAGCTGCTCCCTGCTCCGTTAATCGCCAGTGCCACGTTTGGCGCCCCCTTGCGACTCGAACCTGATGAACCGCGGAGCGAGTTTCTCTCCCGGGCACGGCAGGCAATCATCGCCCTGCGGTACAGTGAACCCCTGTGAAAGTTCGCCAGATGCACGATGCAGAATTGCAGTTTCTGATGGCCGGCGTGATCGCCCTGCTGATCGTCGCCTCGATCATCGGTTGGATCGCGTCGCGAAACACCCGGTCACAGGCCAAACGCGAAACCGTTTTGAACCTCAACTCGCGCATCCGCGCCTGGTGGGTCATGGCCGCCATCTTTGGTCTGGCACTGGCCACCGGAGATCTGGGTGCCGTCGTTTTGTTCGCCTTTATCTCGTTCATGGCACTGCGTGAATTTCTGACGCTGACCCCCACACGCTATGGCGACCATCGTGCCCTGTTCTGGGCGTTCTTTGTCATCACGCCGTTGCAGTTCATTTTGCTGGCAGTCGACTGGTACGGCATGTTTTCAATCTTCATCCCCGTCTACGTGTTTCTGATATTACCGATTCGGGCCGCTGCCGCGGGCGACATCGAGAAGTTTCTGGAACGATCGGCCAAGATCCAGTGGGGTCTGATGATCTGCGTGTATTGCTGCAGCCATGCTCCGGCGATCGTGACGCTCCTCAAAATTCCGGGCTATGAAGGACAAAACGCCAAGCTCCTGTTTTACTTTGTGCTGATCTGCGAATTGAGCGATGTCTTGCAGTACGTTTTCGGCAAAACACTGGGGCGTCATCCGGTCGCTCCGGCGGTCAGTCCCAAGAAAACCTGGGAGGGATTGATCGGCGGTGTCATCGCAACCGTACTCATTGGCGCCGGCTTGTGGTGGGCCACTCCGTTTACTCCATTGCAGGCGGCCGGATTATGTGTCGCCATCACTCTGCTCGGATTCGGCGGGGGGTTGGTGATGTCGGCGATCAAGCGTGATTACGGAGTCAAGGACTGGGGAACGGCCATTGAAGGCCACGGTGGTGTCCTCGACCGTATCGACTCGCTGTGCTTCGCCGCACCCGTCTTCTTTCACCTGGTTCGCTACTATTATTCAGCGAATTGATTGGCACTGCGCGAAATCACCCGCCAGGCTTTGTTGACCAACCCGCGCACACGGGGCGTTCGCCCAAGAAGGGATACGCCAAGCCCAATCTCAGGCGCGCTGCCGTGGACACTCCGCAATCCTGAGCAGTGTCGTCCGACGGGGTTGATACCACCCGGGGTCCGCCTGACGCGCCGCAGAAGCAACTAAACGGAAGGTGACTTTCCACGAGCGGCCTGCAGGATGGCCGCGACCTGGTCATCGGGAATTTCTTCAACCGATTCCGTTTCAGGGGGAGCAGAATAGGCGGCCTTGGCTGCCCGAATGGTCGTGCGATACGACGCCAGATACCGGCGGCAGTGCAGGCAAATCAGCAGGTGTAAGCGCAAGCGCCACTGGCTCTGACGGTTATCATCCGCCTCCAGTTCGCCCATTAATTGGAGCGCTTCGTCACATTTCACCGGTCAGCTCTCCGCGTGACTCTTATTCAGCCCGGCAACCCAACCCCAGGATGACACCGACGGCTTTTCTTATGATGCCAATAACTTGCCGAGGTTACAAACTGTTTCTCCCCACTCCGGCGCAACGGGGTGCGGTCGGACTTCAGTGGATCACCTTTGTCCCTCTTCCGATGCGACGATTCATCGCCAAACCGGGTCAGCACCAATTATACTACACTCACGCTCTGTGCCGACCAAGCGCAGCGATCCAGAGGCTGGAACCGATTTTCGGGACTGGCCACTGTGTCAGACAGTATCGACTTCAGGTACCCATCTCGTGACTGGGCAAAGTTCACTTTCTGATTCTGCGGGGGGAACCGGTCCGCATCGCCAGGACCGCGGGCCGCAGGGGTTCGACGACCCCGAGTTTCTGGCGGCGCTGCGTCGTCAGGAGCCGGCGGCCTGCGAGCGACTGGTCCGCCAGTTTGGCGGGCGGATGCTATCGACAGCCCGGCGATATCTGCCAGGCGAGCAGGATTGTGCCGACGCCGTCCAGGATGCCTTCATCTCGGCTTTCCAGGCGCTGGACCGATTTGAAGCCCAGGCCCAACTGGGAACCTGGCTGCATCGGATCGTGGTCAATGCGTGCCTGATGAAACTCCGCTCCCGTTCGCGGAAACCCGAAGTGTCGATCGAGACCCTGTTGCCCACCTTTGACGAGACGGGGCATCAGACACAACCGGTGCCCGCCTGGCGGCAACCCCCCGACGCGCAACTGGTGGGAGATGAAAATCGTGCGCTCGTCCGCCAGTGCATCGATCGGCTGCCCGACGAATATCGCACCGTCATCCTGTTGCGCGATATTGAGGAATATTCCACCGAAGAAACGGCGGTTGCGCTGCAGACGACTCCCGGTGCCATCAAGACGCGTCTGCATCGAGCACGCCAGGCTCTGCGGACGCTGCTGGAACCCCATTTCGCCGAATGATCGGCGGCGGCAGCGCCGCTTGCGATGCCGCAGAATAACCCCACTCTTTGCCGAACCACGAGACACGGCCCGTCCATTTCTGGAAATCATCCGACTCGCTGCCGGATGAGCCGTATCTGCCCGGCAGCGAGTCATGCCAGCCGTTCCCAGCGCCTGACATTAATGATTCATTTCGTCGGGGAGGCGGGTTTGCTGATCTGTAAGTGTTTCAGCATGTCTTGGGGGGGGACATAACCTTCGATGCGGCGGATCAGGTCTCCATCCGGTGTGAGCAACAGCGTTGTGGGATATGCCGAGATGCCCATTCGATCCACGAATTTCTGATGTTTGGCCGCGTCCAATTTGATCGATACGAAGTCGGCATCCAGCGCCCGCATAACTTTCGGATCTGCCCAGGTGGTGCGTTCGAGTTTCCGGCAGTACGTGCAATGCACACTGGTCACATACACCAGCAACGGTCGTTCTTCCCTTTGAGCCAGGTTGACCGCAGCCTTGACGGTGGGTTGCCATTTGACTGCCACTTCATCAGCTCGGGCCGAACCGGCCAGGGCGCAGATCATACAAAATAACAGCATTCCAATTTCACGTTGCATTCGACAATAAAACATGGACTCGTCCTTCTGACTGAAGTATCGATTAAAGACGTTGGATTGTTATTGATGGTTAACAGACAACCAGGATCACTCCGACAGAATCCTGGAATGTGACGGTGATCTCTGCCAGAACGGGTGAGCAGGCACTACAGTTCGCCGGGCAATGTCGGAAAGTGAAGCCGAGGCAGCATGACGCACCGACACATTGGTGCCTGATGTTCAACCCGCGGGAGAAGATCAACAGAGCCTCCTGTCTCTGTTACGGTGATGACACGGCCGGCACTCACACCTCATGCTGAGTCGCTGATCGGAACTGCTGCAAACCCTTAGCTTCAGTTCTATTCGTGAAGCTTCCAGCCCAGTGACCGGAGGTTTACGCATCTCTTCCCGTATTGAGTCACATGACGCGGATGCGTTACGAGAATCCGAACGGTGTCAATCCAGGATTCGGATTGGCCCCATCAGCCCATCCCCGCCGCACGTGACCGATCAGCTTGCCACAGAGCAGAGGCGTGGGGCGTCGTTCGATTGCCGGAAAAACGAGATCAGACCAGGCCATGGTCCAATAAAAAAACTGCCGTCAGTCAAGTTCTGACGGCAGATTGCCGACACTACCCGCCCCATTATGAATGGGGTGGAGCCGGGCTGGTCACTGGGTCTTCCTGATTCATCGACGAGATGGGCAACCCATGTCCTGGAGTATTCGCATACAAGAGCCAGTAGGCCACCGGAATCACGAACAAAGTGAACAGAGTTGAGGCGAACAATCCAAAGATCAGCGACCAGGCGAGTCCCGAAAAAATGGGGTCGATGATAATTGGCACGGCACCCAGCATGGCCGCGCTGGCTGTCAGCAAGATGGGCCGCAATCGTACCACCCGGCTCTCCATGATGGCATCAAACAGCGATCGTCCTTTTGACAGCGAGAGGTGGATGAAGTCCACCAGAATGATCGAATCCCGAGTCACAATGCCCGAAAGTGCGATCATGCCAATCATCCCCGTCGCCGTAAAATAGACCGAATCAGCAAAGCCTCCGACGTTTTCGGCACTGACGGAATTCAACAGCCAGAATCCGGGCATCACCCCCAGGACCGTGAGCGGAATAGCCAGCATGACCACCAGGGGAATCACAAATGAACCCATCTGGGCCACGAGGAGAATGTAGATGGCGATCATTGCGGCGCCGAAGGCCAGACCCAGATCGCGAAAGACGTCCAGCGTGATCTTCCATTCTCCTTCACCGGCAAAATCCACCCGCAGTCCGGGGGCCAGAGACCAGGCCAATCCGCTGCCGTTGGTAAAGAAGGTCCGCACATCCACCGGGCGAGGCGTACCTTCCGCCACCCACCCACCCCCCACGATGGTCGCACCGCGGGGTGCTTTTCGGACAAAACTGCGATCTGCCAGTACGTCGACGACGACATCCGCCGGCGGCCGACCCGCCGTTTCGGCGAACACGTACGCCACCCGCTGCAGGTTCTTGTGATAGATCATCTGATCGATGCGCGTCGATTCCCAGCGCCCGAGTTCCGCGAGAGTAATCATCTGGCCCGTGTGACCCTTGATCTGGATGCGCGACAGTTCGGCAGCGTTGGTACGCTGTGAAATCGGCAGTTGCAGTTCAATTCGCAGCGGGTTGCGCTCGTTATCGCTGCGGACCAGTCCAATGGTCGGTCCTTCCAGAACGGCCCGCAGTGTCCCCGCAATCTGCTCAGAGGTCACTCCATTTAAGGCTGCTTTTTCGCGATCCGGTACAAACGTCAGTTTTGCCTGTGGTGCTTCCCGAATGTCATCCAGATCGACAACTCCTGGTTCCCGCGCCAGGCGGTTACGAACCGTGTCTGCGGCGAGCAGCAGATCTTCATATTGATGATCGGGTTGACCGTATATCTCGGCAACCACGCTGGCAATCACCGGCGGTCCCGGAGGCGTCTCGACCAGCTTAAAGCGGGCCTGGTGCCGGTCCGCAATGTCCTGCAGCGTATTTCGCATCTTCAACCCGATGGCATGACTTTGAGTCTGACGGTTCTTTTTACCGGCCAGATTGATCCGCAATTCACCGACATGGTCACCCTGCCGCAGGTAATAATGCCGTACCAACCCATTGAAATCCATGGGCGACGCGACTCCGACGTAGCTGGTGTAATCCGACACCTCGGGAATCGTCTCCAGGTATTCTTCAAATTCCCGAACAGCGGCATCCGCGCGTTCGAGCGTCGTACCGCGATCGAAATCGAGAACCAGCAGCAATTCGTTTTTGTTGTCGAATGGCAGCATTTTCAGTGGCACGCTGCGAACTGCTGCCAGTCCCATCGCCGCAAATGTGAGACCAACCATCCCAACCATGAACGTCCAGGCCACCCATCGCGAGTGGAGCAATGGCGCCATCAACGGATAAAAGAACTTATACAACGCCGACTGCTTGACAGCTTCCAGGTCTTCGGTCTCGTGCGTGCCATGTCCCCCGGAACCCCCGGTTGTGTACACCTTCTTCAAGGCGTGGTACGACAGCCAGGGTGTGATGGTGAACGCCACCAGCATCGACATCAACATCGTGACCGGTACATTCAAGGCCATCGGTCGCATGTACGGTCCCATCATTCCCGTGATAAAGAACATCGGCAGGAAACTGACAATCACTGCCAGAGTCGCCGTGATCAGCGGAGGTCGAATCTCGGCAACGGCCTCAAGCACAATTCGACGGGTGGCCTTTTTTCGCAAGGCGAAATGACGGGCGATATTTTCTACGTCGACGATCGGATCGTCGACCAGCAATCCCAGTGACAGAATCAGCGCAAATAGTGTCACCCGGTTGATGGTGAACCCCAGCAGCAGATTGACGGCCAGCGTAAACCCGAACACCACGGGTACCGCCACGGCGACAATGAGTGCCTCGCGCCAACCCAGCCCCAGCGTCAACAACGCGACCACGATCAGAATGGCCACCGCCAGTCCTTCGACCAGTTCATTGACCTTTTCATCAGCGGTCAGCCCGTAATTCCGGGTAATGACCAGTTCCATATCATCGGGGATCACCGTGCGCTTGAGTTCTTCGGCCCTCTGCAAAACTGACTTGGCCACCCAGACGGCGTTGGCGCCTTTCTTCTTGGCAATCGCCAGGGTAACGGCTGGTTGCGAGACCGATTCCCGACCATGGGTCATCGCATCCGATTCGGCGCCGCCAATCAGGGTGCCGGGAAAGTTCTCGTGGTGGGTAAAACCGCGTGCCGGCCCCCAGCCGTGCCGGACGTAGCTGGCGACTTCCTCGGGTCCATCTTCAATTCGCGCAACATCTTTCAAATACACGGGCCGGCCATCGAAGACACCCACGACCAGATCTCGCAGTTGAGCTGCGCTCGAGAACGGCTGTCCGGCATCGACCTGCAGCAATTGATCGCCCGAGCGCAACTGACCCGCCGTCAGTCGAATGTTGGCCCCCTGAATCGCCCGCTGCATCTCCAGCGGCGAGACCTGGTGAGCCGCCATGTCGTTGGCATCGAGCAGCACCCGCACCACGCGCGGACGGCCTCCCACAACATAAGCACGCGAAACATTCTCCACTCCGGCGAGGCGCTGGGCCGCTTCTTCACCAACCCGGCGCAGCAGCATGTCATCGCTCTGAGCACTGGTCAGGGTGAGCGTGAGAATTGGCACGTCATCAATTTCCACGGGCTTCACCACCCAGCCCGCGACCCCCACGGGGACGAGATCCAGATTCTCGTCCAGCTTCTTATAGAGCTTGACCAGACTCCGTTCGCGGTCTTCACCTACATAATATCGAACGGTAATCAGGGCCTGCCCTTCCCGACTCATCGAATAGACGTACTCGACTCCATCGATCTGGTACAGCATTTTCTCGAGCGGCGTGGTGACCAGTTGCTCGACTTCGGCCGCCGAACGCCCCGGGAAATTGACGTAGATGTCCGCCAGCGGCACGACAATCTGCGGATCTTCCTCACGTGGCGTCAGTCCCAACGCCGTGATGCCGACAACGGTCGCCAGCAGGATCAGAATCAGTGACAGATTGGAATCCAGAAAGGCCTGGACGATGCGGTTCGTGAAATGGTGTTCTGGAGCGGCTCCTCCTGACGCAGTCATGGCTGATCTCCTGAGACGGCCCCCGGGCCATCTTCTGGCAAAACGACAGATTCTCCCGCACGCAGTCCCGACAGGATCTCGACATTTTCACCAAACGTGCGACCGCTGCGTATGGCTCGACGGCGAACCTGATCACCATCAACCACATCGACCAGTTCCAACTGTCCGACCTCGCGCACGGCGCGGTGGGGCACGACCAGGACATCTTCTTCATCGAGAGGAATCAGAATCCGGCCGAACATTCCGCTGTACATCCCCGGGGGACACGGGCCTGTAACCTTGACCAGAAACGTGCGGCTGGCCGCCTGGGCTTCTGGTACGATTTCGCTGACAGACCCGACGCAGCTTTTATGCAATCCGTCGATCTCCACTGTAATATCCTGTCCCACTGCCAGACGTTCCGCGAGCCCTTCGCGGACTGTGGCCACGAGTTGCATCCGCCGCGGATCATACAACGTCACCAGAATCTGGCCGGGCGACACCAAGTCCCCCACATCCACCTTTTTATCAATCACGGTACCGTCCATCGGCGCGCGAATCGCTGCCCATTCGAGTGTGGCCTGCAATTCGTTGATCACTTCCTGTGCCCGTCGTACTTCGGCTTCCAGCGACCGCAGAACGGTTCGGGTTTTTTCGTATTCCTGGCGACTGACGGCATTCGATTTCAATAAGCCGGCATACCGTTTTTCGTCTATGATGGCCTGGGCCCGTTGCGCTTCCGCCGCGGTCAGGGCCGCCTGTGCCTGTTCGAGGCGAGCTTTCAGTTCGGTGTCATCGAGTCGAACCAACAGGTCCCCGGACTTGACCTGCTGACCTGCCTTCAGATTGACTTTGACCACCCGGGCCATCAGTTTCGAACCCACACTCGTTTCATGTACGGCCCGCACCGTACCGGCGGCCGGCTCAATCGCAGGAAATCGCAGCACCTGCGCAGCCACCACCGATCCTCGGGGCGACTCGTTTGCGGTTTTCTCGCGCGGACCATCGGCCACCTTCGGCGAGAATTTGCCCGCGAGCCAAAGCAGCAGCACAGTCGTACCAACGATGAATGACAAGGCCACAGCCAGACGGCCAAATCCGTGTATCAATTTTGCCAGTCGCTTCGTTTCAGGCATGGTATTTCACCAGGACGGTGTTCCTCCAATTGAATGTGCGTTCTCCATCCGGTCGACTGCCGCCCGGGCACTCCCGTGGACCTGACACAGTTCGCTAAAGGTGTTCGAGGGCGAACGGGGGCCGTTACTTCCCAAGGGGGTTAAATCCGCGACCACATCCAGCCCCCATGAAGCCGGCTTGCCCACCCTCATCGCCCGTCGATCATTGCAATGCTGCGGCATGATTGTTTCAGAGTCGGGAGCTTGGCTCAGGTGTGCCGAATTTCCAGCCATCAGGCTTTTGAGCATCTGCTTCTCCTGCCACTTCGCGGTTCGCTGCCGAACTTGCGTCCGGGACAAAGATCCACTGCGACATCGCCGAACCCCAACCGGCAGTGTTCAACGACTGCCTGAAATTGAGTTGTCGGATGTCACCGGCGCTCTCGCGTCTGTGGACCATTTCCGTTGCGGCAGTCGCTCTGCGCCGAAGTCACATTGACGGCACGATGGTTTTCACTGGCCGCCGGGAGGTCGCACAGCGGGGCACAATTTCGTGAACAACAGGTACGAATTCCCATTGCAGGAAAGACCCAACGGGTGATGACCAGCCAGGAGATCATGACGGCGGTAAATACGACAGCGTCTTTCACAGTTTCTGCTCCAATATCGGGAAGTGACGGTGGCCGGGCCGGTCGCGACCTATTCTTTCCGCGCCCCAAACACCTTCGTCCATTTCGATTTCAGCCGTTGCCGTAAACGATCGTGAAATTCCGGAGGCATCTCGTAAGGGACCCCACTCCGGTACAGTTCGATCGTATTGCGGATGTTGTCGACGACCACCTGGCAGGGATTACAACCCGCCAGGTGCGATTCAAATTCCTCGCAGACGGCCGGATCGACGTGGCCGTCCACGTAATCATTCAGTGCCTTGAGTAACTCTTCGCATTTCATCGGCTTGTCTCCCGGGACCAGGGGCCCATTCTCGGTTCACTCAGGGCTATGTTCGTGATGCTGTACCAACTGACGAGATTCATCACCCAGTGCACGCGTCATTCGCTCTCGCAACTGCAGTCGCGCCCGCAACAGGCGGACTTTGACATTTGTTTCTGTCATCCCCAGCAGAGCCGCCGTCTCAGCAGTACTGCGCTCTTCAAGATCTCGCAGGACAAACACGATCCGGTATTTTTCATCGAGTTCGCCCAAGGCTCTTCCCAGCAGTTCATCAAGCTCTTTGCGCTCTGCGCTGGCCACTGGACCATCCCGCCAGGGTGCAATGAACTGGGGATGGGGAATATCCGCGTAACTGTCCCCCGAATCTGCGACAGTACTGACCGTCCGGGGGTTTCGATCATTCTGCTTCAGTCGCTTGAACGCCGCGTTGAGACCGATCCGCATCAGCCAGGTGTAAAACCGCGCTTCTTCCCGAAAACTCGCGAGGTGTTCGATCGCGCTGACAAAGGTGTCCTGCACAACCTCTTCGGCATCCTCGCGATTGCGCACAATGCGGAAGACAGTGGCAAACAACCGTCGCTCGTACAAAGCCACGAGTTGTTCAAACGCACTGAAGTCTCCCGACTTCGCACGGACAACGAGTTCGTGATCAGGATCAACGGTGGACGGTTCCATGCCCACGACCTGCCTCTCTGCAAATCTTCGATTGATGACCCGAGACGACTCACCATGACGAGTTGGGAATCGCCGCGGGGCCTGCGGCCAGCCGGTTCAGTACCATCCGCAATTGCCCCGGTGCCCCCACGCCCACCAGTGTATCGACCACCTGTCCGTGGTGAAAACTCATCAACGTCGGAATGCTCTGTACTCGAAAATGATGTGCTAATCCCGGTTCAGCATCGATATTCACCTTGGCAAAGCGCACCCGGCCAGTGAATTCCTGAGCCAGTTTCTCCAGGGCCGGCGCGATCATCCGGCATGGACCACACCAATCGGCATAGAAATCCACCAGCACGGGCATGGGGGATTCAAGAACCTCCTCTGCGAAATTCGCCAATCCCACTCGCTGGATCGCACTCATCAGTTGTTCCTTTCCGTCGTTCGTACTGGTGTTGTATTCGGTGTATTTCCCGATACCGGTACTGATCCGCCGGTCAGGCCACGGTTACATAATTCGTGGACTGTGCGCCAGCCGTGATCAGCGCCGGTCCGGGAGCCGACTGATTTTCTGTAACCTGCCGCACAACGTCTCACTCCATACCTGCAGCGTGACTGTCTGCAACCAAGTGCGGCAGCCCCAGCGCTCGATCAAAACTTTTCCACAGAGGAACAAAACGATGCTCCGCGCTATTGGTGTTTCGCTCACAATGATCAGTCTGGCCCTGACGACGGCTCCGCGCGAACGGCGCGATCCCCCGGCAGTCAGTCAACCGCGAATCCGCTCGGCAGGGGGAGCCGCCATTCTGCCGCAGGCTGCGTTTCAGCCCCGAAAGGGGGCCAAGATCGTGTTTGACATTTCGCTGGCGGGTAAACCCGAGGAAATCAATAAGGGACTGGAACGTCTGGCGCGTCTGTTAAACCTGTACGCCGGGCATGGAATGTCGCCCGCTGATCTGGATGTCGTCGCGGTCCTCCATGGCCAATCGGCCGCGGCGGGTGTCGTTGACGAAACCTATGCCAAGATGACCGGAACCGAGAAAAACCCGAATCTTCCCGTGCTGCAGGAATTGAATGCGGCCGGGGTCAAGCTGTTTTTCTGCGGACAGACGCTCGCCCAGAAGAAGATCTCCCCCGATGACCTGGCGCCGGAACTGAAAGTTGCCACCTCGGCCATGCTGGTCGTGGTTCAGGCCCAGGCCGATGGATATTCCGTGATCACGTTACCGTAACGCCAGTGGATTGGTTCGCCAGAGTTTACAGGTTTACCCATTTGAATTTTTTGGCGTCGCCCCAAGACCGGGGCAGCGCATGCGCAGGAGACCAAATCATGAATCTCGACAGTCGTATCCGCGTCATCGCTGGTTCTTTCATCATCATCAGTGCCGCCTTGGCCGTGTACGTCGACATCCGCTGGTTGTGGTTTACGGCCTTCGTCGGCGCCAACCTGATCCAGTCGGCCATTACGGGCTGGTGCCTGATGGAAGACATTCTCAAGAAGCTGCATTGGGACGGCGGATCGGCCAATGACAACCCGTCACAACGCTGCTGTTCGCGATAACGGTTTGTCGATTGATGACGATTTCCGGGCCGGGCGGTTTTAAACTTCAGCAACAGGAATTGTGCCATGTCTGCGCGACCAAGAATTGTGGTGTTGGGTGGCGGATTCGGCGGCCTGGAATCACTGTTTTACCTCAAACAGCAACTGGGAGATCGCGCCGACCTCACCCTCGTTACGAACAAACCGTATTTTCTGTTCAAGCCGAACACGATCTACATTCCGTTCGGAGAGCCCCCCGAGAAATATGAAGTCGACTTGAAATCGCCTCTCAATAAGCAAGGCATTCGGCTGCTCGAAGCGACAGTCCACCAGATTGATCGTGATTCGAAAACCGTCGAAACCACCGCCGGCCGCGTGGAATACGATCACCTGGTCGTGGCCACCGGAGCCCGCATGTGCATTGATGAAATCCCCGGGATGGCCGCACACGCCATCACCGTCTGGACTCCGGACGACATGCTCACGCTGCGAGACCGGATCACCCGCATCATCGAGAACGCCAGGCACCGCGAGCACTCCCGAATTTTGTTTCTCGTACCACCCAATAACCGCTGCTCGGGTCCGCTGTATGAAATGGTCTGCATGCTCGATACCCACCTGCGTCGGCATCATGCGCGCGATCATGTAACGCTGACGTTTGCTACGAAAGAGGGGGCATTCATCGAAGCCTTTGGCCCCCGGCTGAATTCCGTGGTCGCGGAAGAATTTGCCGAACGACACATCACTGGACACATCGATCACGTCGTGACCGAAATCCTGCCTCAGTCGGTCCGGTTTCAGAATTCGTCTGAACTGCCTTACGACCTGTTGATCAGTTTCCCGCCGTATGCGGCGGCGAGCCACTTCAGCGGTTTGCCGACAGATGACCGCGGGTTCGTAACCGTTGACCCGTCGAGTCGCCGCGTGGCCGGTTCAGATTCCGTTTACGCGGTCGGCGACACGGCCGATTTTCCGATCAAGCAGGCGTTCCTGGCTTTGTTGCAGGGAGATGCCGCTGGCGATCATATCGCGGCGGAGATTTTGGGACGCAATCCTGATGTCGATTTCGTTCCCACCAGCATGTGCGTCATGGAACAGTTCGATAAGGCGGTCTTCGCACAAGTTCCCCTCAAATACACCGGCGATTCCTCGCACCCGGTCGAAGTCAACGTTACCGATTCGGATCACTACAAAGTGGGGGTGTCTCCTTTGTGGCGCGTCGGAAAAACTGCACTCGGATATTATCTGCCCTGGCGATTCGGCAGCGGTAAACCGTTCCATGCGGGCCTCCCCTGGAAAGTCATGGAACTGGGACTGAAGATCATGTCTCAGACGATGGCCGAGTAACCGATCGCCCGAAATCGACTTGCCGATCCCATGCCTGGTCCGTGCTGGCAATTAAAGTGACCGAGCGGAAAATCCGCACAACAGGCAAAACACGCAACCTCGGCAAAACCGTTAAAGTCACTACAGTCCAGGTGCCGAAAGCTCTAAGAGAGACCTCTGCCACTGTACTCTGCGAGAAAACTGGCCTGCAGGTCCATGATTCGTCAGACGAAGCATGTTCCGGCAGCGAGGCATCGTAATGCTTCTGTGGCGTATCGCAGGTCTCAGCATTTCCGTTGAATTCGAGGGGAAATCAAGCCATGGATGGCTGTACTCCGATTGTTCAGACCACGATCGGGACACTGCAAAACAGCGCTGCAAATTTAAGACATTCGCAATGGCACGGCTGCGGAATTTCCCAGCGCCCGTTGATTATGGCGGGCCTTTATCTGACCCTGCTAATGAGTCTGGCAGGCTGTCAGAGCCTGAAATCATGGGCGCACAACGGCTTCAAAGTTGGCCCGGATTACGAACGACCTGATGCCGCCGTCGCCGAAGATTGGATCGAAATCGGCGATCCGCGAGTCAAGAACTCGCCCGTCGTTGATTCCGCCTGGTGGACAGTCCTGAACGATCCGCAACTCAATCGTTTAATCGACACCGCCTACCACCAGAATCTCGATCTCGAAACGGCCGGCGCGCGCATTACCGAAGCACGGGCCCGGCGCAACATCGCAGCCGGAAATCTCTTCCCCCAATCGCAGACCGCAGTGGGCGGACTGGGACACGCCCAATTTGGGCAAAACCTCGGTCTGCCGTTGCCGAATACTCTCGACATCTGGGCCAGCGGTTTCAATGCCTCTTGGGAACTGGATTTCTGGGGTCGCTACCGGCGTGCTATCGAAGCCGCGGATGCCAACGTGGATGCCTCGACCGAAGGTTATGGTGAAGTCCTCGTCATGGTCTTTTCAGAAGTCGCGGCCAACTACGTACAGATGCGAACCTACGAGCAACGTCTGACCTATGCTCGAGATAATGTGGAACTGCAGAAAAAATCGTTGGCTTTGGCCGAGGCTCGTTTTGCCCAGGGAACCGCGTCAGAACTGGATGCCCGACAGGCACGAGCCACTCTCGCCCAGACCGAGGCCACGATCCCCCCCCTCGAAGCGGGTCGGCGCCTGGCAATCAATCGACTTTGTGTCTTAATGGGAATGCCAGTGAACGATTTGTCGAAAACTCTGCAACCCGCGCCGATCCCGTCGGCACCTGCGGAATTGGCAGTCGGGATTCCCGCCGATCTCATTTGCCGGCGCCCCGACATTCGCCGTGCTGAACGACAGGTGGCCGCGCAATGTGCTCAGATTGGCATCGCCGAATCGGACCTGTACCCGCGTCTGGGCGTCAGCGGATTCATCGGTTATGCCGCAGAAGATCTAAGTACTCTGTTCTCGTCAGCCAATTTTACCGGCTTTGTGATTCCCTCGCTGCAATGGAACGTCTTGAATTATGGTCGCATCGTCAACAACGTGGCGGCCCAGAATGCCAAACTCTTGGCGGCGACCCGGCAATACCAGCAGACAGTTCTCAATGCCGGCCGCGAGGTCGAAGATGGGCTGGCACAGTACATTCAAGCCCGGCAACAGGCCATGCATCTCGAAACGGGTGTGACCGAGTCGCAACGAGCCGTGGAACTCGTGGTCACGCAGTTTGATGGTGGCATCACCGACTACAATCGTGTCGCGACGACGCAGTCGCAACTCGTGGGACAGCAGGACCAACTGGCCGCCGCTCGTGGCAACGCCATTCTTTACCTGATTCAGGTCTATCGAGGAATGGGGGGCGGCTGGGAACTCTTTGTTGAAGGTCCCGGTATGCCGGAACTTGTGGAAGTTCCTCTGCCTGCATCCCCCTCGCGGGAATAACCAGAAGTTGGCGGCTTGGCCACGTAAACAGCCACCACGTGGTCGAAGCGAGCGTGCCGGACCTCGCACACGGCACCTGAGCTCCATTTCGCCGAATGTTGGGCGACACTAAACCCCTCTGACACCGCCGGGTGGCAAACCGGTCTCACGACTCGCGGCGCGAGACCGGCCGCAAACCGACCTACGATTCGCCGCCAGCGGGTGGCTTGGGAGTGACCGCCGATGCGACGGTCTTGTGAATTGCCAGATTCAGCGACCGTAGTTTGGCACGCAAAGTCGGTCGGCTGATCCCCAAAATCTCGGCAGTCAAGGCCTGGTTCCCAGCCGCTTGCTTGAGCGCCCGCGGTACCAGCCAGCGGTCGAATTCATCGAGTGCCAGCCGGTAGATGCCGCGCTTATCTTCGGCCAACGCAACTTCTACCTGCTGCACCAGGTTAGACAAGTCATTGCCTTCCACCGGCAGTTGCGACATTTCGGTTTCCGGTTCGGTCGTCGACAAGTCAGCCGTCGGCGCACGCCGGATTTCCGCCGGCAGGAACCCGGGCAGAATCGTGGGGCCGACCGACACAATCAGCGACTCGCGAATGACACTCTGCAGTTCCCGCACATTGCCCGGCCAATGATAGGTCTGCAGCAGATCCAGGGCTTCTTCGGAAATCGACTGCACGGTTGTGCCGAGTTGGCGATTGAACCGGAACAGGAAGTAATGCGCCAGTTCGGCGATATCTTCACGCCGTTCGCGCAACGGCGGCAGGTGCAGCGTGACACCCCGCAGACGGTAGTACAGATCTTTGCGGAACCGGCCCGTTTCGATCTGCTCTTCGAGGTTCTGGTTCGTGGCGGCGATCACGCGCACATCCGCAGTCAGAATTTCGTTGCCACCAATCCGTTGGAACTGACCTTCCTGCAGCATGCGCAAAATTTTCGCCTGCGTGCCGGGCGCCATGTCCCCCACTTCATCGAGAAACAACGTCCCCCCGTTGCACTGCTCGAATTTCCCGATGCGGCAACGTTCGGCGCCGGTGAAGGCTCCGCGCTCGTGGCCGAACAGTTCACTTTCGAGCAGCGATTCGGGAATCGCCGCGCAATTGATCGCCAGGAACGGCGCCTGGTTGCGATGGCTGTGCTGAAACAGGGCCCGGGCCACCAGCTCTTTACCGGTGCCGCTTTCTCCCAGAATGAGCACGTTAACTTCCTGGGCGGCGACCCGACCGATCTGCTTGCAGACTCCCTGCATGGCCGGCCCGCTGCCGATCAGCCGATCTGACATTTCGGTTTCACGACTGATCTGGTCGACCACCGCGGGAACATGCACCAGCCGACTGATATCGAGGGCCTGTTTGACCACGCTCCGCAGATGCTCGGCATCGAAGGGCTTGACCAGATAGTCGAACCCCCCGAGTTTCATGGCTTCGATGGCCGTATCCGCCGTGCTGTACCCGGTGATAAAGATCGCCAGGCATTTTGGATCCTGCTTGCGCAATTCCTGAAAGACGTCGAGCCCGGAAGCTCCATGCAGGCGGATATCCAGCAGAACCACATCGGGCGCCTCGTCGGCAGCCAGCCGCAATCCTTCTTCTGCCGTCGCCGCCTCCAGGACGCGCAGGCCCTGTTGTTTGAAGACCTGCGCGACGCTGAAGCGAATATTCGGCTCGTCGTCAATGACAAGCAACTTTTGCATCCGTTAGTTCCTTTCTGCTGCGATCGGTCTCGGCGTGAGCGGGCTCACTGCTGACAGACCGGGTTGATATCGAAGACTCACTCGGGGCGGCAACCAGCCGTTGACTGGCGGATAACTCCACCGTGAAGATGGCGCCGCCGGTTGGACGATTGGCAGCGGTGATTGTGCCCCCATGCTCGTGCACGATGCGTCGGGTGACGGCCAGGCCGAGTCCGATGCCTCGCGTTTTCGTAGTGACAAAGGGATCGAAGATCGATTCCAGCCGATCGGGCGCGATCCCTTCGCCCGAGTCGGAAACAGTGACTTTCACACGACCAGCGCTGTCCGCCGGCTCGGCCACGACTTCGAGGATCCCGCCATTGCGCATCGCGTCGATCCCGTTGATCAGCAGATTGGAGAACACCTGGTGGAGCAGTTCGGGATCTCCGTTGATGGTCACTGGACTGTCGGG
The DNA here is from genome assembly GCA_018242565.1 of Planctomycetota bacterium. Classification (GTDB taxonomy): domain Bacteria; phylum Planctomycetota; class Planctomycetia; order Planctomycetales; family Planctomycetaceae; genus JACQFH01. The sequence goes on from JAFEBR010000142.1 coordinate 18,198, forward strand.
AAACCGAGCCCGCAGCGCGACCTGATGAAACCGCGCGCGGCCTTCGACCAGGTTCAGGGCCCGCTGCACCGTCGAACGCAAATCATGCTCCAGTGTCCGCAACACCGGGGGCCGGGCGAAATCCAGGAGTCCCTGAATCGTCTCTTCGATGCGCAGGATCTCCTGCAGAACAACTTTCAATTGCTGCCCGTCGAGTTCAATGCCCCCCTGGGGCGTCTCGGTCGCCGTCTGCACCAGCAGTTTGACCGAAGTCAGGGGATTGCGAATTTCATGGGCGACGCCGGCGGCCAGGCCCCCCACCACGGCCAGTCGCTCGGCCGCCATCGCCTCTTGACGGGCAATATTCAGTTCGGTCAGTACCTGCCGAATCTGGGCCGAGACGACTCTCACCTGCTCATTAATGAGTCCCAAGTCGTCGGTATCGCCGCTGGGAACGATTTCAAAACGGCCGATCTCCTGTTTGAGGTCGCCCGAGGCATCTTTAAGCGTCACGCTGATCTGCGACATTGAGTGCTGCAGATTCTTGGCAATGCGCCACCCCACCCAGAGCCCCAGCCCCGGTCCAAGAATCAGCAGGCCGAATCGCCCGACGTTGAAGGTGCGCTCCATCGACTCGCGACGTGTGACCGCTTCGCTCATCAATTGTTCGTTCAGCGTGGCCAGCCGGGTGCAGGTGGCAGACACCTGGTAGGCCATTTGTGTCGTCTGGTTGACGGTCTCGGATAACTCGACCGGCGAAACCGGTTGCCGTTCCAGCCGCTGATGCAGGGCCTGCCGATAGTGGACGAATTGTTCGCGAATCTCCTGTACGACAGCATGTTCTGCCGAAATCACGGACAATTCTTGAGCCAGCTCGACATTCTGCAGGAACTCGCGTTCGAGACTGTCCAATTCTTCGGTCTGTCTCTTGAATTCCGAAACATCGGGTTCGGTCAGGGCATCGAGGAACTCGGTCTGCAGTTTCCACAACAGTTCCTGCATGCTGCCGGCCACCTCGATCGACTTGACGTATTGATCGAGAATGCGGGCGTTCGATTTCATCAGCCAGAAAATGAACACCGTAGTCGCAGCACTGGTGGACAGCCAGAAAAAGGCCATCAACAACAGTGGTCCGACAATTCTCTTCCACATACCGGTGTCCTTATCTCCGCCAGAGGATCCTGGCGTGGCCGATTCGGCCTGCTTTTCAGACCGCTGTCGCTTTTTTGCAGTCTGGTTGAGACAACGTCCACTCCCGGAAATCGGTACACGAAATCCAAGACAGACGGATTCGGCGGGAGATCACTCAAATCCCGCCTGCCCCACTTTACATCACGTTCCGACCGCTCGCGTGATCAACCCGCTTCCAGGGATGTCCGCATCACCGCAAACAAATTTGACATGCAACTGCAACGAGCATTACCGCCGAGCTGTGCACTGGGTTTTCCTCGACGCCAAGTCCAGAAGCCATCCCCATTCCGTCTGGGGAAACAGACAGTCCGAGTTCGAAATTGGTCTTTCTGATTCCAAGGAAACCGGAATTCTCAATGATGCGGGAAACTGCCTGACCGAGACAATTCTCTTGTCAACTTCAAATCAAGCAAAGGATGTGCCGTGGTCCATCCGGGCGATTTCGAATTCAGAGAACCGCCATAACAATATGTTATCAATTACTTTACGAATTTTCGATTCGTAAGTCAGACAGGAGTCGCGGGGGAAAGTCTGATAAGCGATCTTTCCACGTAGACAAACAAACTTCCTGAGACGTTTTTCTTTCCTGCCTGGACATCGGAATCCTCAAAAACATTAAATTGACATGTCGCGACTTTCCGATATATTATTCAGACAGAGCGAGAACCGCAGATGACCACAAAAGCAGCCTCTACCTTAACGGACCTGAATGCCCTGGCGGAAGCCGCGGAGTGCCTGAAAACACTGGCCCATCCGCATCGCCTGCGAATGATTCAAATGTTGATTCGCGGTCGGTACACGGTTGGTGAACTGGCCGAAGCCTGCGGCATTCCCAGCCACATGGCCTCCGAGCATTTACGGCTGATGCAGCGCTGCGGTTTCCTGGCGAGCGAAAAAGAAGGCCGCAAGGCCTACTACCAGATCGCCGAACCGCACCTGATCAGCCTGATGAACTGTGTCGAAACGCGATTTGGAATCGCGTGAGATTTTTTATTCAATCGTGTCGAACGGTCGCGACATTTCGAGGCATTTTCGCTTTCCGAACACGTGACCCCAGGACGGGTAGACCCTGACCGACTGCCCCCAGAAAGGAATTCTCCATGAGCATCACGACCATGACTCCGAAACAACTGGCTGAACTGGTTCAAGCGGGACGCAAGATCGATCTGATCGATGTGCGAACACCGGTGGAATTCCGGGAAGTGCACGTCGAATTCGCCCGCAACGTCCCTCTCGATCAACTCAACCCGGCCGCCTGTCTGCAATCCCGGCAAGGTGCCGCCGATGATCCAGTTTACGTTCTCTGTCGCTCTGGCAGCCGAGGCAAACAGGCCTGCGAGATATTTCATCAGGCCGGGATCACGAATGTCGTCAACATCGAAGGCGGCACACTGGCGTGTGTCGCCGCAGGACTGCCTGTCGTACGCGGGAAAAAGGCCATTTCGCTGGAACGTCAGGTGCGGATCGTCGCGGGCGCCATGGTGCTGACCGGAGCCGTTTTGGGGGCCTTCGTCCACATTGGTTTCGTGGGACTCTCGGCTTTTGTGGGTGCGGGGCTGATCTGTGCTGGAGTAACTGATACGTGCGGCATGGCGATGATTCTGGCCCGTATGCCCTGGAATCAGTGTGACACAGGCACGCCAAAGTGCGCGACGACCTAATGCGACCTGCCCCGACGACTGACTTCCTGACATCCTGGAATGACTTTTATGAAACTACTTATCGTGGGTGGCGTGGCGGGAGGAGCTTCCGCCGCTGCCCGTGCACGCCGCCTGTCGGAGTCTGCCGAGATCATCGTTTTCGAACGCGGCCCCGATGTCTCATTCGCCAATTGCGGACTGCCCTATTACGTAAGCGGTGAAATCGCCGAGCGGAGCAAGTTGCTGGTCACCACGCCCGAACAACTCCGCACGCGTTTTCGACTCGATGTACGGACTCGCACGTCAGTGGAAGCCATTGACCGCTCGGCGAAAACCGTGCGGGTGCGCGACCTGGCAAGCGGCCGTGAATATACGGAATCGTACGACAAACTGCTCCTGGCTCCGGGTGCGGCACCCGTCCGTCCGCCTCTGCCCGGCAGTGACCTGCCCCACATCCACACACTCCGCAATCTGCACGACATCGATCGGATCAAAGCGCGAGCCGATGAGGGAATACGGCAGGTCGTGCTGTTGGGAGCCGGGTTTATCAATCTGGAACTGGCCGAGAATTTCGTCCGGCGGGGAATCGCCACGACCCTCGTCGAGCGGAATCAGCAGATTCTGCCCCCTTTCGATCGGGAAATGACCTCACCCATCGCCGAACAACTCACCGCCACCGGGGTGACCTTGATCCTGGGCGATTCGGCCGAAGGATTCGAAGCCACGCCGGATGGACTTTCGGTCAAGCTGGCTTCGGGCCGACAACTGCCGGCGCAGCTGGTTGTAATCGGTATCGGCGTGCGACCCGAAAATAAACTGGCGGTCGATGCAGGACTGTCGGTCGGACCGCGGGGCGGCATTCAGGTGAATGCCCATCTGCAGACCGCCGACCCCGATATCTACGCCGTGGGCGACGCCATCGAAGTCCAGGATTTTGTCTCGGGCAATACGGTGCAGGTACCATTGGCCGGCCCGGCCAATCGCCAGGGACGAATTGCCGCCGACAATATCTTCGGCCGCTCAGTGACCTATCGTGGCACGCAGGGAACCGCCATCCTGGGATACTTCGACCGCACGGCGGCCATCACGGGTGCATCGGAAAAGAGCCTCATTCAGGCCAAACGTCCGTATCGTAAGGTCTATATTCATCCAGCGCACCACGCCGGTTATTACCCGGGCGCCCAGGCGATGAGCCTGAAAGTGCTGTTTGCACCCGACACTGGGAAATTGCTGGGTGCCCAGGGAGTGGGGGGAGCCGGCGTCGATAAGCGGATCGATGTTCTGGCCGTCGCCATACAAGCGGGGTTGACGGTCTTCGATCTCGAAGAGATGGAACTGGCGTATTCCCCACAATTCGGTTCGGCTAAAGATCCGATCAACATGGCCGGCTTTGTCGCCGGGGGACTCATCCGCGGTGATCACCCGCAAATTGACGTCGAGTCCGTTTTGAACGGTACAGCCGCCGATCGCCCCTGCTTGATCGACGTCCGGACGCCGAAAGAGTTCTCGGCCGGTCACATCCCGGGCGCGAAGAACATTCCCGTCGATGAACTCCGCGAACGGATCGGCGAACTGCCTCGCGACCAGCAGATCGCCGTGTACTGTCAGGTCGGTCAGCGGGGCTACCTGGCAACACGCATTCTGCGGCAGTCGGGTTTCAACGTGGCAAACATCGGCGGTGGGTACAAAACCTATCGACTGCATGTTCCCGCGACGAGCTGAATCGAGTCACTGAATTCCTGTCGCTGGCGACCGACAGAGGTTGTGGTCGCCAGCCCGGGACAGACATTTGACAGCACCGGTCGCGCAAGGCGCGGCTGGGTGATGATCGAGGCAACCTGACTCATCGACGATCACGAACTCAGTGCTGGGAGCGACCGGGCCCGGTCGCTCGTTAAGACGCTCCCCGCCAAATCGAGTGCACTCCCGCGATCTTGCTGTCTTTTCGGAACCGTGCCTCGGTACTTCACCGTCCAGATCACTGCAATTCAAAGCGATCCGTTGAGCCGCGAGCCCTCACGCGAGCTTGACCGCATGGACCGACGCGCGTATGACGAGTGACCACACCCACCGTCGAGTCGGCGTCTACGCGAGGGATCCATGTTCACCTTTATGTTTCGAGTCGGGCTGTTGACACCAGCAAGTCGTCGTGCCTGTTTCTGGCTGCTGGTATTTTCGGGATTTTTGTGCATGTCGTTAGCGCGGTCGGTCCAGGCTCAGCCGGGCTTTGAGTTCTTCGAACCCGTGCAGCCTCCCCGCCGCGTCCAGGTCATGGCGCATCGCGGTTTGAAAATGCTGGCTCCAGAAAACACGGGGGCTGCGATCCTCGGCTGTTACAGCGATTTCATCGAATGGGCCGAGGTCGACGTGCGGCTCACTCACGACGGTCAGCACGTCATCTGGCACGATACGACGGTCGAACGCCTGACCAGCGGGACTGGTCGAGTGGCCGATCAGACACTGGCTCAACTGCAGCAACTCGACGCCGGAACGTGGTGGGCACCTCGATTTCAGAACACCCGGTTGTTGTCATTAGCCGAGTTGCTGACGCTGACCCGAGGCAAAGTCAATCTTTATCTCGACTGTAAGCAGGTCGATCCCGCTCGGCTGGTGCAGGAGATTCGGGCCGCGAAAATGGAATCGCAGGTCGTTGTCTACGGTAACCCGGAATTGCTGGCCGCCGTGCGCGACAACGCGGGAGAGAGCATTCCGCGCATGACCAAGTTCCATCCGCGGACTGACAACTTCGACCAATTCCTCACAACGATGGAACCGGCCGCAGTCGAGTTGGATGCCGCCGATGTGACCGTGGAACTGTGCTGCGCCTTTCACAACGCCGGCGTGCGCGTGCAGGCGAAAGTGCTCGGGGCCGAATGGGACCAACCGGCCATCTGGGACAAAATGATCACGGCGGGCGTCGACTGGCTGCAGACCGACGACCCGGTCGGAGTGCGTTTTCACGAAGTCCGCCGCAGAATCGGGCGATTTCCGGTACAGATCGCCTATCATCGTGGTGCCAACCGGTACGCCCCCGAGAACACCGTGGCGGCCATCCGCCAGGCGACCGCTTGCGGAGCCGACTATGTTGAGATCGACATACAAACCAGTCGCGATGGTCAGTTCGTGCTGCTGCACGATCGCACGCTGAACCGGACGACAAATGGCCAGGGCCCGGTCAGCGACCAGCCACTCGAGGCACTGCGGCGACTGGATGCCGGCGCGTGGTTTGGCAAACCGTTTGCGGGCACCCAGGTGCCGCTTCTGGACGAGGGACTGGCAGCGCTGGGCGATGTGTCGCGGGTGTATCTCGATGCCAAGAATATCCCCCCGGCAGATCTCGTCGCCGCCACCCGCAAACACGCGTTACTCGAACGGCATGTGGTCTACCAATCGTTGGACTACTGCCGGAAGCTGCGGGAACTGGAACCTGCCATGCGCCTGCTGCCGCCACTCAAGACGCCGGCCGATTTCGACAAAGTCGCCTCGATTCAGCCTTTTGGCGTCGATGCTGCCTGGTCGGCGCTGTCGGCGGAATTGATCCAACGCTGCCATGCGGCGAACGTTCAGGTCTTTTCTGACGCTTTGGGACTGCACGAAACCGTGGCGGATTATCGACAGGCGCTGCGCTGGGGCATCGATGTCATTCAGACCGACCATCCCCTGCGCGTGCTCCGAGCGATTGAACTCGAACAGGATAACCCGCAATAAGGCGCGCGACTGCGGTCAGTCGGTCAACGGACGCACCCGAATCGAACACAGTCGAAATTCCATGGCGGCACCCGCAGTCCGCAGTTCATAGAAACGAATGTCGTTTTCGCCCGGCCGCAATCCCGTTTCCGGTACCATCACGGTGAACCAGTCGCGATACCCGGTCAACTGGTAGGTGCGAGTCGTACCCTGGATGATGCCGTTGATGGCAACAGCCAATTCCACTGATTGGGTGGCTGCAGCGGCCTGGCTGACCTGCCCCTGAAAGTAACAGGGAACCAGGTCGGTGCCAGTCGGATCGTACGCCGTTTTCCATTCCGCAAACTGCAGTTCGCTTCCCGGATGTCGACTGATCTCAAAGTCGCTCACCGACCGCCCCAAAAGTTCCGGATGCGGTCCGATGCGAAAGAGGGCCAACGGATCAGAAGCCGCCCCGAATCGGCGCTGGATTTCTGCCGGAGCACGTGATTCCTGCACCACAGTCGCCGCGACATGCTGTGGCTGTTCTCTTAGGGTTTCAGTGATGTGGTAGACCTTGTCGAGACGTGGTGCCGCATTCTGCTCAAACACCGACTGCCCGTCGACGCGTGCTGGCAGATGGATCCCGGCGATGTCAGCGATCGTCGGCAGAATGTCGATCGACTCGACATTGCGATCCGAGATTTCTCCGGTCGTCTGGCCGGGGCGCTTGATGAACAGCGGTACCGACAGAATGTCAGGCCGATTGGTCGGGGTGACGACCCGGCGCGAGTCCCCCGTGCGAAAGGAGATTCCATGATCCGCCGTCACCACCAGCAGACATTTGTCGAACAGGCCCGTCGCCTGCAGGCGATCCAGCAGACGGCCGATCTGATTGTCGGTGAACTGCAACTGCAACAGGTGCCGTTGCTGTGACTGTTCGACATACAGTTCGTCGTCGCCCCAGCCATCGAACTGGCCGCAGAAAGTCTGGGAATCGAGCAATTCCCAGGTGTCGCTTTCCGCCAGGCAGATGCGTCCCGAAGGCAGGTAACACCACGGGACGTGCGGCAGAATGACGTGGAAAAAATACAGGCTCGGGCGATCGTTTTCATCCAGACAGCGCAACAAGTGATCGAACTGGCCGCGTCGGTCTTCGCCCCACGGATAACGAAACACGCCTCGCCGTGCATTTTGGTCGACCGTTCCCTTCAAAGAGACGCCAAACCAGACACGTGGGATCTCGGGCAGATAGCGATGCAATTCGTCCGGCACCAGATCGAACGCCATGACTTTCGCGACGATGGGCAACAGAACCGCGGCTTCCGGTATGGCTCGATGTGGAACCGGTACTCCTCCTTCGTCCGCCTTCCGCGCCAGACGAGTCACGGGTTCGAAAATCGCCAGTTCATATTGCCCGGTCGAGGTAAAGGCACTGAACAGATTCTGTGGCAGATCCGCCGGCAGGGGATTCAACTTGGTCGCCGGATACCGCCCCGACAAAATGGCCGGCACCGCCTGGCAGGTATCTGGAAACACGGTCGTCGCCTGACGGAACCAGGTGGAGGTACCGGCCAGTCTCGCAAAGTTCGGAAAGCGGGTAGCGTCGATCTCGTGCTGCTCGTTCTGGAGAGCCGTACCACTCAATTCATCGAGCACGATGACGACCACCGGACAAGGTGTGCGATTTTCGAGTCGAATTCTCTGTTGTGGCGCCGCAGTGAAGTAAGAAGCCAGAGGCGAATTCAATAACAGCAGCGGAAACCCCACGATGGCGGGCGCCCAGGCCGAAATGAACCAGCGGACTAATTGCCATTGGAAATACGCACAGGTCGCCGCCGTCGCGGCCACGCAGATCCCGGTCAGGGCGAACCCCACCGACAGAAAGTCGATGCGACAAATGAGGGGTGCCAGGATCAGCGCACTGAAGAGATAGACCACGACCGGATAAACCGCGCGGCTAACCGCCGGCCAGATCCGATGCAAAACCCAGAGTCCACAGGCGAACAACCCCGGAATGACGCCCGACAAGCTGGCTACGATCAGCCAGATCGTCGAGAGTCCAATATGCAGGTCTTCCAGCACCGCGGGATTTTTCCCGAGGCGGTCGAATACCGGTTGGGCAATGCCCAGCGACCAGAAGACGTACAGATGCAGGACTTCGCGCGAGCCGAAACGGCTGGCGGCATCTGACCTGGTCCCCTTCCCCGCGGCGTGAGAGGCCGGTGCAACTCGAGAGGGTTGTGGTGAGTCACAATCCATGGATCGACAGTTCGGTTCGCCCGGCGACCGAGCACAGAGAGTGGTTCCAGTGCGGGATCCACTACGGCAAGCGCTGTGAACCGAAATCGGCGCGAATCGCTCTACGGTACGGAAACAGACTTGCCCGACGGCAGTTTCTCGGTCGGCGAAGTTTTCGACCAATGCAAAAACCGAGGACGCATCTCCCAAAACACACGTACGAGTACGATCAGGCCCGCCGCGCCCCCGAATAGCAACTGAGCCAGCAGGCTCCCCGAACCCGGATCAAAATATGCCAGTAACTCAAACATCCTCAAACTCCGTCTCAATTGTCAGGACAATGCCATTCCATCAGGGCAAATGGGCGTCCTTGGATGATTAAACCCTCAAACCGGTTATTCGGGTCGCTCCAGATCAGCGCAACCCATCGGTTTTGTGAAATTTCGTCGTGACCTATCGAATATCGTCCGGGTTTAGGCAAGACGACTTTGTTCGAACGGCCCACCGCGCATCGTCTCCCACTCCGTATTTCCATCGACGCCGCCAGGACTTGCTCCTTTTCGTCTACATTTACCCACCGAGGCAGACACAGAATTTCCCCAAAGGAAAATTCATAGCCACGCAGGTTCACCAGTGAATCAGGATGTTCCGTAAGTCGGACACAACCCTGGTCGACGCCGGTCAAGCTTCACAGCAACTTAAGGTGCGTGTTCGTAAAATCAGGTCGATCACCAGTCCATGCTGACGTTCATGAAGACCGACTTTGCCAATCCGTCCTGTCGCTGCCCCGCCAAGGGCACGAACATCTCCTTGATACACAGCCACTTTGATACGGAACGCACCATGAAACTCAGCGTCCTTGCCATTGTCCTCGTGATTTCCGGTCACCTTGGGCCAGGCACCGCACTGCACGCGGAAGATTGGACTGCATTTCGCGGCTCAGATGGCTCGGCGATCAGTCGTGAATCGCAGCCCCCCCTGACCTGGAGCGAGACCGAGCACCTCCGCTGGAAAACCAAACTGCCGGGAGCCGGCTCATCGAGCCCCATCGTTCTGGGTGACAAGGTGTTCGTCACCTGTTATTCCGGCTATGGTGTTCCGCCCGCGAACGGCGGTAACCCTGCGGCGCTGCAAAGACACCTGGTGTGTGTGCAGCGCGCCGACGGTCAGATCCTGTGGCAGAAATCGGTCCCGGCCGCGCAGCCCGAAGATGCTTATCAGGGCTATCTCACCCAGCATGGATATGCCAGCAGTACTCCCGTGACCGATGGCGAACGGGTCTTCGTGTTCTTTGGCAAAACGGGAGTCGTGGCCTTTGATCTCACGGGTCAACACCTGTGGACCACGCGCGTGGGTGATGAATCCAGCAATCGCCACTGGGGCTCAGGTGCCAGTCTCATCGTGCATCGCCAGCACGTCATTGTGAACGCGTCCGAAGAGAGTCAATCCGTTCGAGCGCTCGATCGTGTCACTGGCAAACAGGTCTGGTCCGCCAGCGGTGCGGCACTCGAACTGGCGTATGGCACGCCGGCGGTCGTGACCCATGGCAATCAACTGACCGACATTGTCATCGCCGCCCCCGGCGAAATCTGGGGCATCAATGCCGATACTGGCAAGATGCGCTGGTACGCCGAGCATCGTCTGACAGGCAATGTCTCACCCAGCGTCATCACCCAGGGAGATCAGGTGTTTGTCTTCGGAGGCTTTCAATCGTCGGGGAGTTTCGCTTTGCGGGCGGGTGGCGAAAAGAACGTCACGAAGTCGGCGATGTTGTGGACCAGCCGGCAGAGTTCGTATGTCGCGACTCCCGTGTTGTATGCCGGACATCTTTACTGGATCAACGATCAAGGTCAGGCCTACTGCGTCCAGGCCCAGAACGGCGATCTCGTGTATCGCGAACGTGTCCCGGGCCTCGATGCCGGCGGCGGCCGGCCGGTGTATGCCTCGCCCGTCGTGGCCGGCGGGCGCATCTACGTACCCACTCGCTGGAGCGGCGTGCTCGTGCTGCCGGCGGAACCCCGATTTGAGATTCTGGCACAGAATCGCTTCGCCCAGGACGACAGCGATTTCAATGCCACGCCGGCAATCAGCCAGAATGAACTGTTCCTGCGTTCTAACCGCTGTCTCTACTGCGTCTCGGCCAGCAAACCGTAACCCGCCCTGTCGCTGCCGTCGTTTACACAGTGTAGATTTCGCGCACCGGCCGTCCAGCCGACAGCTGATGCCAGCCTCCGCGGGCCCCCCGCACCCGGGTCCGCGGGTTGACACCCAGTAAATCGAACATGGTCGCAGTCAGGTCCGCCGGGCTGACGGGCGCGTCGATCACCGAGGCCGCGTGCTCGTCGGTGGCTCCGTACACCAGCCCGCCCTGGAGACCGCCCCCGGCCAGCAGCACGCTGAACGCATGCGGCCAGTGATCGCGGCTCGCCCACGGTTGCGAAATGCGCGGCGTCCGCCCGAAATCTCCCATCCAGACCACGAGTGTTTCATCCAGCAGTCCCCGGCCGGACAGGTCTTCAAGCAGCGCCGCCAGCGCCTGATCGGCCCGCGGCGCCAGACTCTCTTTCACCAGCGGAAAGTGATTGCGGTGCGTATCCCACGGATTATTGGCCGGGCGCTCGCCGCGGCCATCGGCCCAGTCTTGCGGCTCGTGCCCCCAATATACCGTGACGAACCGCGCACCCGACTCGACCAGCCTCCGGGCCAGCAGCACCGATTGTCCGTGGCGATTGCGGCCATACTGGTCCCGCAGGCGCGGTGATTCCCGATCCAGTTGAAATGCGCGGTCCACGCGGGGGGTGGCGACGATCTCCTGCGCCTGACGCTGAAACGATTCCAGCCGGGCCGCCCCGGCGATCTCGACTCGTGCAGAGCCCGTGCGATCAAGCACCTCTCGCAGCGTCGCCCGTTGCTGCAGTCGCTCTATAGTCACGCCGGGACACAGTGCGAAATCGGGAGACTGCACCTGGCCCGCCGCGCTGACACTCACGAGAAACGGATCATAAGTCGCACCCAAGACCCCCCCCTGCTGCCCAGGCAGCACGCGGGCTTCCATCTGCATCAATTCAGGCAAATGAATGATCTGAGGCATGACGGCGGACCTCTGATCGGCACAGCCCAAAGCGGCGGCGGCGTGAGGCAGATCCGTCTCTTCCACCTTCAAACCGCCGGCCGAACTCAGATGTTTGTAACCGGTCAGCATCTGGTAGACCGCCGGGTCGTGTACCAGCTCTTCGTGCCGAACCGAACGCACCAGGCAGACATGCTGCATCTGCCGGGCCAGACGGGGCAACAACTCGCCAATTTGCAACCCGGGCACGCTCGTCGCAATCGGCTGCCAGGGCCCACGAATTTCCGCGGGAGCCGCCGGCTTGAGATCCAACAGATCGATGTGACTCGGACCGCCATCGAGGTACAGCAGAATGCAGGCCTTGGCCCGTCGGCTGGCACTCGCCCGACCGATCTGGGGCAGCAGTGACGAGGCACCACACCCGGTCAGACCGATCGAGCCTGCCTGCAACACTCGCCTGCGTGAGATGCCGCTCAGTTCATTCATCGTAGGGCTGATGATAACCCGCACTGACGGGGCAGCACAATTCGTGTCAGGCCACCCATTCGAACACCTGCCCGCAGGCCGGGCGTGACCCGAGCGGATTTCTACAGGCGGCCCGGGCCAGATGTCCGTCCGCGACCGAGATACTCGCGGATCGCAGCCTGGAATTCGCGGACGTTTGCGAACCGATCGGCGGGCTGGGTGGCCATGGCCTGCAGGGCGATATCCAGCAACGGCCCGCGATATTCGGTCGGTCGGATTTCATTCCGCTGCAGCATCGAGGTTTCTTCGACCATCGTCGACGTCGGCGGGTGTGGCGGAAACCCGGCGATGATTTCGTACAACGTCGCTCCCAGCAGGTAGACGTCGCAGCGTTCATCGATCCGGTCGAATTCACGCCCCAGTTGCTCGGGCGCTGCATAGGGCTGACTGACCCAGTTCCAATTGGGGAAATCGGCCAGCGCGTCCCAACTGCGGAAAGTCCGCGTGACGAGTGCCGCTCCCCAGTCGACCACGCACGTTTCGCCGTATTGCCCCAGGAAGATATTCGCTGGTTTCAGATCGCGATGCAGAATGCCACGCTCGTGGGCGTACGCCACCACATCGGAAGCCCGCAGCAGAGTTTCGAGATTTTCGTACACGCTGCGGTCGCGCAACACCTTGTTCCAGGTCTGGCCGCGAATCCATTTCATCGCGATGTAAAAGCGGCCCGGTTCGTCCTGAAAGATCTCGAGCACGGGAATGATTCCCGGATGGTCGAGGTTCGCCGTAACGACTGCCTCGCTCAAGAAACATTCCAGGTCGCGACGCTGCAGCAACCGTTTGACACGGGCCAGTTCCGAGGGAGCCAGGCGCCGGCGGGTTTCCTCGTCAACATCGCACGGCTGGAACGCTTTGACAACCACCTCGCGGTCGAGCACGACCTGGCGGGCCAGGTAGATGCGGGCCAACCGACTCTCGGCACGCAGATTCCCCAGTTCGTAATCGACCATGCCACCCGGTTCATCGGTCGACAGCCGGATACGACGTGTCGGAATCTTCGACAACAGCGACAGGCTGGCTGACGATTCCGCAGCCGTATCGTCGGGAAGACCGTCGTGGCTGCGCCCGGACAGCACCGACAACCGCTGCTGCAACTGATGGAAGATGCCAGCCGCCAGCGGTTCATTCGACATCCAGCGTTCAAGGTCGTCGGCCAGTTCCCGCGCACTCGCGTACCGGTCGGCGGGCTGCAATGCCATCGCCTTCAGGCAGATCGCCTGCAGCGATGTGGGGACTTCAGGATTCACATCGCGCGGTGGCGGGAATTCGCCCCGCTGAATCCGTTCGACCTGCGCGGCGTGGCCCCCGTACTGTTTGAACGCCGGCCGGCCGGTGAGCAGGTGATACAGTGTGGCCCCCAGTCCATACACGTCGGTCGCCGGAGTCAATTCTTCGAGTTTGCCGGCTGCCTGCTCGGGACTCATGTACGCCATCGTGCCGATGACCGTCCCGTCGCGGGTCAGACAGGTTTCATCCATGTCGTCATCGCTGCCGGTGTTCGATTTGTGGGCGGCGATGTCCGACTTGCCATGCACCTTTGCCAGGCCCCAGTCGATGATCAACGTCTCGCCGTATTTGCCGAGAATGATATTCTTCGGCTTGAGATCCCGGTGCAGCACACCTCGGCTGTGGGCGTATTCCATGGCGTTGCAGACGTCGATCAACCGCCCCAGCAGTTGCGTCAGCGCCAACTGGCGTTCACCCGCCCGATTCCGATTGGGGTTATCTTTGCGATGGAACTCTTCAATGGCGTCTTTGAGCGTATCGCCCGGCGCAAACCGCATCACGTAATACGGGCGACCGTCTTCCCACTCTCCCAAAGCGTGAACCGGAACAATCCCCGGGTGTTCCAGTGCCCCGGTGATCTCAGCTTCCAGCAGGAACCGTTGCCGATTGTTGGGATCGTCGGCGAATTTCGGCAGCATCTGCTTGAAAGCCACTTCACGATTCAATTCGCGATCGAATGCGACATAGACGATCCCCAGGCCGCCTCGCGCGTGTTCCTTCCGAATTTCAAACCGACAAGTCGTCGAGGCGACCGGTGGTTCGGGACCATTTGAATGAGGTGCCCAGCCCGACTTGCCCGGCATGACGGGGGTGTGGGGTGAAGGAGGACTGTTGGCACCGGCGGCCGGTTCGAGTTCCGCCGTTTTGAGTTCACCCAAACTGGTATCCAGCACCGATTCGACGCGGGCCGAGCCAAACGTGGGAATCGAATCGGGAACCAGCGGAACCGACCCGGGAAAACTCGAACCCTCATTCGTCGGAGAGGAATCTGGTTTGGGGATCGCCTGGAGTTCGTTTCGCAGCGTGCGCCATTCGACCAGACTTTGCACCAGGTCCACTTCGGCCGCTAAATGCGGAAAGCGCCGCGAGTACTCGGCAGGGTCGGGTTCTTGACCTAAATGACAGCGGAAGATGTAGTCGGCGTGCACCAGTTCCCAAAGGACCGCCAGACGCAGTGCGTACGGCATTCCATCATGGAGATACTCTTCAATCGCCGGCCGCTGCGCACCTTTCCAGGCCTGGACGAACCGCGACAGGATCTGGTCCAATTGCACACGCATCGAACTCGGCGAATGCGTCTCGCCGTCACGTGCGATCGACATTTCCTCGTCTCCTGGGTGCATTTGAACCTCTGGCCTGAAAGCCGAGCCGAATTCAGAGATGCGGCTGTTCCGCTAAGATACACGGGATTTCCCGGTTCGTCACCCCAATTTTGTCAATCGGGGAAATTTTGATACGCCCGTCAGCTCATTCAATGAACTTACGTATATATACAACAAACAGGGCCGGAATCTGGTGGCAGACCGCGGTTTGAGACGCTTCCCCGGGTCGCACGTCGAACCATCCAAGGTCCACGGACAGTGCGACACGGACGCCGGAAATGCCCTATTCGGCCAGTTGGCCGTCGCGCAGCGTCAACACGTGGTCGTCGGCGGCGATGTGCGAGCGATCGTGAGTCACGATCACCACAGTCGAACCCTGTTCATCGCGCAATTCCCGCAGATACCGGTACACTTCGGCTCCCGACTGACTATCGAGTTCGCCCGTCGGTTCATCGGCCAGGACCAGTTTGGGGCGTTTCAGCAAGGCCCGGGCAATCGCCACCCGCTGTTGTTCGCCTCCCGACAACTGATTGGGCCGATGCTCCAGCCGTTCTCCCAGACCCACCCGCCGCAGTAATTCCTGGGCAGCCGCGAGCTTCTGTGCCGAGATTCCCTGCGGCAGGTACGGAACCAGCACATTTTCGACCGCGTTGAGGTTGGCCAGCAAATTGAAATTCTGAAAAATGAATCCGATTTCATCCCGCCGATAGCGGTCGCGCTGCGAACGGGTCAGTTGCGAGAGGCGATACCCCAGACAATGGATTTCGCCCGAGGTGGGCACATCCAGCGCCCCCAGCAGGTACAACAGGCTGCTCTTGCCGCTGCCACTGGGGCCCACAATGAACGACATTGAGCCCGGGGGGATTTCACAGGTCAGTCCGCGGAGGGCCCGCACGGTGGTGGTGCCCCGCTGGTACGACTTGGTGACATTTTCGACGCGGATCATGGTTCAACCTCGGCGGATCGCGTCCATGGGAACCATCCGCGACGCCCGCAGGGCCGGATACATGCCCCCCAGAATTCCCAGGACCGTGCTGAACGCGATGCTGAACAGCAGCAGCGACGGACCGGCATGCAGGTAGATCCGCGAGGGCCAGTGCGCATTCACGACGTGGGTGGCAATCCAGCCCAGGAAACTTCCCAGCACACCCCCGACGACCCCCAGGATGCCACTTTCGGCACCGATCAGCGTTAACACCTGACTGCCCGACCACCCATTCGCCTTGAGAATGCCGAACTCAATGAACCGTTCGGTCACACTCATCAGCATGGTGTTCACGATCCCCACAAAGGCGATCGTGATCCCGATGGCCGTCATCAACCCCAGAAAAATATCGAGGTCCTCGCTGAAATGTTTGAACTCGCGAACCCAGTCGTTGGAGTCGCGGACTTCGACAGCCGACTCTGAGCTCTCGGCGGTCGCCTCCCCCTTGGCCCCCCCGATCGCCGTCAGAACCAGGTTCTCAGCCGCCCCCAGCCCCAGGCTCGGAGCCTTCGTATCGTTTGACCGCCCGCGAAAATGGTCGCGAATGGTCGTCGCCAGGGCAGACCGATCGACATTCGGTCCGGGCTCGACATAGAAGCACGATACTGAGTTTTCTCCCACGCGCGCCGAACGGCGGACCAGTTCAATATCAGTGATAATCGCCACGTCGAGAAACAGCGACTTGCACGAGTAGATCCCGACGATTTCGAGTTCCAGACCGTCCACCGACAGCTTGTCGCCAATTTTCTTCTGCAATTGCTCAGCAATCGGCCGGCTGATCAGCGCATGGGGTTGGCCGCGATCGCTCTCTTTCAGAAACCGACCTTCCTGGATGTTCTCGCGATAAACGCTGTAGGCCAACTGGCTGATTTGCTGGAGGTCTGAGCCAAACAGGAACCGGGGGGGATTAAACCGCGGCTTGCCATCCAGCAGGTTGGCCCGCACCCAGACTTCGGGATGCACGACGTGCACCCCCGGCATCTGGGCGATTTCCGCTCCCCAGTCCGTGGGAATGTGCGAAAACAGCGGCACGGGAGCCCCAGGCTGCATGACCACCAGGCCGGGAACTTTGCTGAACGTCGAAGACACCGACGCCTCAATCCCCTCTGCCACCGAAAACAGGCCGACCATTCCGGCAATCGCTACGGTCAGGCCACACAACGCCAGCAGCGAGCGAACCGGGCGGCTGAACAGGTTTTTCAAGGCAAAACGGTACATGCGGCGACATTGTAGGCGGCGAGTCCGCCGGCGGGAAGGAGCCACAGACCGACCAGGCCAGAGGGCGGCCCCCTCCAGACCCGGTCCCCGCCGGTGACCACTTCCTCAGACCGGGGGGGACCTATAAAATACCCGTATGGCAAAGCAAGATTATTACAAGGTGCTCGGCGTCTCGAAGACAGCTTCCGCCGACGAAATCC
>JAFEBR010000143.1 GCA_018242565.1 Planctomycetota bacterium
ACTCGCAATTTTGACGCTTGCGAATTGGGTTCCCTTACCTTACTGTTTTCGCACGTGAATCTTTATCGCAAATCTATGTCCGACTTTGATGAAATTTCACTGGCGCGGTTGTAGGTGCCGTGAAGCCCTCGGAGAGACTCCCTGATGCAACGAGTGAAAACGTTTCTGCTGGCGCTCGGTTTGATGATGGCAACGGCCGGTTTGGCGCACGCGGGTGAAGCCGATCTGGCCATTCCCGATCTCAGCAACGGCCATTTCAATTTGCTGGGGTTCAAGATTTCGGGGTGGACCCTGCTGTTCTGCGGATCGTTTGTGATCTGCGGGACGCTGGGGATCAGCCTGACGCTGCGACGGCAGATCGTCAAATTGCCGGCGCACAGTTCGATGTTGAACGTCGCCGAGATCATTTTCCAGACCTGCAAGACGTACCTGGTGCAGCAGGGGAAATTCCTGCTGATCCTGTTTGCGCTGATCGGCGCGGCCATGACGTATTACTTCATGGTGTTGCAGGGGCAGGGGTTGTCGACGGCTTTGCTCGTGCTGCTGTTCTCGGTGGTGGGGATGGGGGGCTCTTACTGGGTGGCCTACTACGGCATCCGCGTGAACACCTATGCCAACTGCCGCACGGCGTTTGCGGCGCTGCGGGGCGAACCCTGGGACGTCGTCAACATTCCGCTGCGGGCGGGGATGTCGATCGGCCTGTTCCTGATTTCGCTGGAACTGATCATGATGGTCATCATCCTGTTGTTCGTGAACCGCGAAATCGTGGGCTATTGCTTCCTCGGCTTTGCCATTGGTGAATCGCTGGGGGCTTCGGTGCTGCGAATCGCCGGCGGTATTTTCACGAAGATCGCCGACATCGGTTCGGACCTCATGAAAATCGTCTTCAACGTGAAAGAAGACGATCCGCGAAATCCGGGTGTGATTGCCGACTGTACTGGTGACAACGCGGGTGACTCGGTTGGTCCGACCGCCGACGGGTTCGAAACCTACGGCGTCACGGGTGTGGCTTTGATATCGTTCATCACTCTGGCGATCCCGGATGTGGAGATCCAGGCGAAATTGATTGTGTGGATTTTTGCGATGCGGTTCCTGATGGACTTCATGTCGGGGGCTTCGTACTTCATCAACCAGGCGATTTCGGAGAAGAAATACCGAGGTCTGAAGGAATTTGATTTTGAAGAGCCGCTGACCCGTCTGATCTGGATCGCCTCGATCCTGTGTATCGTCACCTCGTTTGGCATGAGCTGGCTGCTGATTGGTGACATCACCGCCGGGTCCGGAGATACAGTCCATGCGTTGCCCTCACTGTGGTGGCAGTTGGCGTTGATCATCAGTTGCGGCACACTGGCCGCGGTGCTGATTCCCGAATTCACCAAGGTGTTCACCAGTTCGCATTCGAAGCATGTTCACGAAATTGTGACGGCATCTCGAGAAGGGGGCGCTTCACTGACGATTCTGTCTGGTCTGGTGGCCGGCAATTTCAGTGCGTTCTGGAAGGGCCTGCTGATCATGTCGCTGATGGCCGGGGCGCTGTTCGTCAGCAAGATGGGCCTGGGGGATGTGATGCAGGATCCCAAGTTCGCATCGATTTTCGCTTTCGGGCTGGTGGCCTTCGGGTTCCTGTGCATGGGGCCGGTGAATATCGCCGTCGATAGTTATGGTCCCGTGACCGACAACGCCCAGTCGGTTTTTGAGCTGGCCCAGACCGAACAAATCCCGGGCATCAAGGAAGAAATTCGTCGCGACTTCGGATTCGAACCCGATTTCGAAATGGGTAAGCACTATCTGGAAGCCAATGACTCGGCGGGCAACACGTTCAAGGCGACTGCCAAGCCCGTGTTGATCGGAACGGCCGTGGTCGGTGCGACCACCATGATCTTCTCGATCATCCTGCTGCTGAAGAAAGCCGGGATGCTGCAGTTGGACCTGACTGATGCTCCTGTGCTGCTGGGCTTTATCAGCGGTGGTGCGGTGGTCTACTGGTTCTGCGGGGCCTCGATGCAGGCGGTGACGACCGGGGCATACCGGGCGGTCGAATACATCAAGAAGAATATGAACCTCGACAAGACGGAGGCCGACATCGAAGACTCGAAGACGGTCGTCCGGATCTGTACGGAATACGCGCAAAGCGGCATGTGGAACATCTTCATCGTGTTGATGACCATCACGCTGGCCTTTGCCTTCTTCGACCCGAACTTCTTCGTCGCCTACCTGATCTCGATCGCCGTGTTTGGTCTGTTCCAGGCCATTTACATGGCCAACGCCGGGGGGGCGTGGGACAACGCCAAGAAATATGTCGAAGTCGATCTGAAGGAAAAGGGGAACGCCCTGCATGCTGCCACGGTTGTGGGCGACACGGTGGGCGATCCGTTCAAGGATACGACCTCGGTGGCGCTGAACCCGATCATCAAGTTCTCGACACTGTTCGGACTGCTGGCCGTGGAAATTGCCATCAAGATCAAGGAAGCCGCACATGCCAACGGTTCGAGCGATTACACGCCGTACGTCGGCGTGGGGATGCTGGCGATTGCCCTGATCTTCGTCTGGCGGTCGTTCTACGCGATGCGAATTCCCTCGAAAACATAAGCCGAAGTCAGTTGCCAGGGATCATTCAGGCGCAGAGCAGTCACGGGTTTGTTCGCAAACCCGTGGCTGCTTGTGTGTTTCTGGCGGGCC
>JAFEBR010000144.1 GCA_018242565.1 Planctomycetota bacterium
ATCGCTGGCGAAGATGAGCGTGGCGTGCTGTTCGGGGTTGGCAGGCTGCTGCGGGAATTGCGGTTTGCGCGCGGCAGCATTCACTTGCCCGACGGGTTCGTGCAAGCCACCGCTCCCGAGACGAGTCTGCGCGGTCATCAATTGGGGTACCGACAGAAAACCAATTCTTACGATGCCTGGGATATCGGGCAGTGGGAGCAGTATTACCGCGACCTGGCGGTGTTTGGCACGAATGCCATCGAGTTAATTCCGCCCCGCTCGGATGATGACGCCGACAGTCCCCATTTCCCCCGTCCTCCCATGGAGATGATGGAGCGCATGTCACGTGTCGCCGACGACTACGGCCTGGACGTCTGGCTCTGGTACCCGGCACTCGACGAAGACTACACCAAGCCCGACACCGTGGAATTCGCCTTGCGGGAATGGGGCGAGGTCTTTCGGCGACTGCCGCGGATCGATGCCTTATTCGTCCCCGGTGGCGACCCGGGACATACTCACCCGAAACCACTCATGGCACTGGTGGAAAAACAGGCGGCCGCGCTGCGGCGCCACCATCCGCAGGCCAAGATCTGGGTGGCACCCCAGGGATTCAACCCGGCCTGGCTGCAAGAATTCATCCAGATTCTGCAAACCGAGCCGAAATGGTTTGACGGGGTTGTGTTCGGCCCCCAGATTTTTGTCAGCCTGGAAGAATTGAGGAAACTGGTCCCCGCCCGATATCCCATCCGGGGTTATCCGGACATCACCCACTCCATCAACTGTCAGCATCCGGTCCCTGACTGGGATACAGCCTTCGGTGTGACACAGGCACGGGAAGTCATTAACCCGCGCCCCCTGGGGCAGGCCGCCATCTTCCGTGCCTATCGAGACAAAACCTTCGGCTTCCTCACTTACTCCGAGGGATGCAACGACGATGTGAATAAGTTTGTGTGGAGCGGCCTGGGCTGGAACTCCCAGACGCCGGTCGTCGACATTCTGCGGCATTACAGCCGGTTTTTCATCGGTGACCGTTTTACCGAGGGTTTTGCCCAGGGGTTGCTGGCTCTCGAACGCAACTGGCAGGGGCCATTGCTCGTCAATGGTCAGGTCGAAACAACGCTGTCGCAATTTCAGAAAATGGAACGATCCGCGTCGCCGGGCGAACTCCTCAACTGGCGCTTCCAGCAGGCACTCTACCGTGCCTACTACGACGCCTACATCCGTGACCGATTGATCGCCGAGACTGCACAAGAAGCCCAGGCCTTCGACTGGCTGCGCAGGGCCCGCCGTATCGGATCGGCCGCCGCGATGGAAGAAGCACATGCTGTGCTGTCGCAAGCCACACGGCACCCGGTCTCTGAAGACCGTCGCACACGCGTCAATGAATTAGCCGAGGCTCTTTACCAGAGCATCCGCATGCAGTTAAGCAGCGAACGCTATTTTGGCGAGCGGGGCCGCGGAACCTCACAGGACACGCTGGATGCTCCTCTGAACGGACGCATCTGGCTCGAAAATCAGTTCACGATGATCCGCCTGCTGGCTGACGAAAAGGAACGGCTGGCAAAAATTGATCTGCTCCTTCATCGAACCGATCCGGGTCCCGGCGGATTCTACGACGACCTGGGGGACCCGGCACGACAGCCTCACCTGGTCCTGGGCCAGGGATTCGCCACCGACCCAGATTTTCGCAAGTCTGCTTTGATCGGCTACGACAACCGCCCGGGGCTGCCGCTCGCCTGGGCCAACTACGCTCAAAGCATGTACGACGCACCACTGCAGATGCGGTACACAGAGCTGGATCCCCAGGGACAATACCGTCTCCGGGTGGTTTACGCCGACGACAGCAACCACGTGAAGATTCGCCTGCAGGCTGACGAACTGGAAATCCATCCCCTGATCAAAAAGCCCGATCCCCCCGAACCGCTCGAATATGACATTCCGGCAACAGCGACCGCCGATGGCACTCTGACCCTGAGCTGGAATCGCGAACCAGGACGCGGCGGCAACGGCCGCGGCTGTCAGATCCGCGAGGTCTGGTTGATGAAGAAACAGGCCCCATGAAACAGCAGCCGCTACGATTCGTAGCGGCTGCGTTAATTCGGCCAGCACAGAGAAATCAAATGGCCCAAATCAGTCGGGCAGTTTCGCCAGCAATTCCACGGTGTGCGATTCTTCCGTGGAACTGTCAATTGGAATCACCTGTCCGTTGACGTCGACCGAGAGTTGGCCCGAAACGGTGGAGCCACGTTTGGCTGACAAGACTCGTCCGGCCTGCGGGTCGAACTGAAACGAGCCGATCGCGTTCTGGGCCGTCAACGTGCCGCTGACTTTGGCGCCCCCGGCGTCCAATTTGATCTCCAGCGTCAAATCGGTCGTGGTCCCGATCCGCACCGTGGGACGATCACCCACCTTATCGTCCGCCTCGTAGGTGAAGACAACTTTGCCTTTCATCTTGCCGAATTTTTCCATTTCGACTTCAAAGGGCTGTTCCCACTGATCGCCAATGCTGACCGGTTTTTCGCTCAACACGACAAATGTCACCTGCTCAGACTGTTGTGCTCCGGCCTGGCTGGCACCGCCGGCGAACTGTTGGGCAATCGGGTTGTCTTTCACCAGGTCGGCCACCATTTCCGACAGCCCTTTGACATTTTCCACCGTACCGCGGGGACTCACGAAGACCTCGTATTCCGAACCAGTCGTCCGCTCGAGTAACGGAGTCACCGAGGCTCCCACAGCGCTGGATGTATCGCGGGCCGTATCTTTGGAATCAAAGACATAGTCCCCCAAAACGCTCTTCATCGAGACTTTGCGCCGTTCCGCCTTGGTTTTCAGGTTGGCAATCCCCTCGGAACTGACGTCGGTGACCGTGCGCAACGTGATC
>JAFEBR010000145.1 GCA_018242565.1 Planctomycetota bacterium
ACACTCAGCCCACACCCAACCCACAAAACTTCTCCCCTCGCCCCACCGGGGGAGAGGGGCCGGGGGAGAGGGGGCCGCTCGGCGACAACGCGTCACCTTCAAATCGACAAATCCCTTGCGGCGCGCCATTGACCTGGCGTGACATCAGCCGTGCATCGGAAACGCCGGTCATTAACAGCCACCCACACAGCCAGCGCCTGGCACACCTCGGCACTTAACCTCCCCGGCTGCGCCCATCATCCAGACCGGAAATCCTCATCGTGCGCTCTACGCCCGCTGGCCCAACCCCACACCTGGCCGCTCTGAGTGCAGGCATCGGGACTACCTTTCGGCCGGCTGCGTAAAGCAGATCCCTGACGCCGGGTACGTTTCGACGGGCGTGTCTAAGGTGGCTCGCGAGGCACATCTGACCGCAACGTCGCGAGACTCATCACGACGGAGCGTGATGACTACCGTATCATATTCTCGCCGGAGGATTTCGACTGAACAGGAACCGAACCTGGAACAGGAGCCGCCGCGTTTTTCGATTGTCGGTGCCGATGAAATGACGTGCGTGTAAGCCGGATCGATTGAGTGCGGACTTCGTGGAGAGTGCCGAGACACCATCTCTCGGAGAGAGATGGCTACTTTACGCGCCCAAACCTCTGCACACCCCGTTTCTCAGAAATAGGAGCGGCGCTGCAACTTCGGAAAAGGGCAACACGTTAGGCGGAATTCGGTCTGTGAACGTCCTCCGCCGAGTCCCGGTCCGCCGATTGCGACCTTTACATCCATTTTGCCGCAACATAGAGTGGAGTTTACGACACCCAACCTGGTTCGCCCCCTTGTCCCACCTTGGCGAACCCACCCGTCGGCAGCCCCGTGCTTCCGGCGCGACAATTCGAAAACTCCGTCCGGGATGCATGATGAACGCTCATTCCTGCCGCCTCTCTGGTTCTTCGATCGTGTCCACCCTGTGCTTCGCTGCCGCCTGGGGGCTGGCCGCCCTGCCGGCCCACGCCGAGCCACCGCTGCAGTTCGGCCGCGACATCAAGTCGATTCTGTCGAACGCCTGCTTCAAGTGTCACGGGCCGGCGGACCAGAAAGGGGGCGTGCGGCTCGATCTGCCCGACGCGGCCACCAAACCCGCCGAGAGTGGCGAACGCCCCATCGTGCCCCGCCAGCCGGATGACAGCGAACTCCTCCGCCGGATCTTCAGTGATGACCCCGGGGAAGTCATGCCGCCCCCCTCAGCCAACAAGCCCCTGACCGCCGAACAGAAGGCACTGCTCAAACGCTGGATCGCCGAGGGGGCCGATTATCAAAAGCACTGGTCGTTCACCCCGCCCGCAAAAACCCCGCTCCCCGCAGCCGAGGCCACGTACCGGACAGTCAACCCGATCGACAACTACATCGCCGACCGCCTGCGCCGTGAACACCTGCCGATGTCTCCCGAAGCCAGCCGGGAAACGCTGATCCGCCGGGTGGCGTTTGCCACGACCGGTCTGCCACCCACCGTGGCCGAAGTCGATGCCTTCCTGGCCGACACCAACCCCGGCGCGTACGAACGAATGGTCGATCGCTACCTGCAATCGCCCCGCTATGGAGAAGAGATGGCCCGCCACTGGCTCGACGTGGCGCGGTATGGCGACACGCACGGCCTGCACCTCGACAACGAACGCCAGATGTGGGCCTATCGCGACTGGGTGGTCAAGGCGTTCAACCAGAACAAGCCGTTCGACCAGTTCACCGTCGAACAGCTCGCGGGCGACCTGCTCCCCAATGCCACCCACGACCAGCTCGTGGCCACCGGCTTCAGCCGCTGTAACGTGACCACCGGCGAAGGGGGCTCAATCGACGACGAATGGGTGTTCCGCAACGCGCTCGACCGCACGACGACAATGGCGGGCACCTGGTTGGGCTTAACGGCCGGTTGCTCTGTTTGTCACGAGCACAAATTCGATCCCATCACGATGAAAGACTACTACTCGCTGTACGCATTCTTTCACTCGTCGGCTGATCCGCCGTTGGATGGCAACGCCCTGCTGACGGCGCCGACGCTGAAACTCGTCTCTCCCGCCGACTCGCAGAAAATGGCCGAGCTCGACACCCAGATCGCCGCCACCCAGAAGCAGCTCGACGAACAGGCCGCGACGGTGACCTATGCCGACCCGGCCCAGGCGGAACCCCGCCCCCCCGTCTCACCGGTAGACCAGGTCTGGTTCGACGACGAATTCCCCGCCGGCAAGGTGGTGGCCAGTCCCGGTGCCCCCACCGAGCACGTGACGAGCGACAACGGCCAGGTCTTCAGCGGGAAGAAAGCCCTGCAGCGGACCGACAAAGGGCTGGCACAGGATGTCATTGAAGGGACTGCCCCTCTCGAGATTCCCGCCGCCGCGACACTCTACGCCCACGTCTGGATCGACCCCGCGAACAAACCCCGCACCCTGATGCTGCAGTATTTCAAAGGGGGCTGGCTGCACCGGGCCGTCTGGGGCGACTACAACGCCATCGAGTGGGGCGCCCCGAACACGACCGAACGGGTGCTGATTGGCGAACTCCCCGCAGCGGGCCGCTGGGTCGCGCTTGAAGTGGACGCCACCCGCCTGGGGCTCAACCCCGGCGACCAGGTCACCGGTTTCGCCCTGACGCAATTCGGCGGCCATGTGTACTGGGACAAAGTCGGCGTCACGGGGAAGACCGATCCCGCCTCGGACCCGCGCCGGTCGCTGCAGGCCTGGCGCCAAAGGCAGCAGGGGAAAGACGTCCCCGGCGCTCCGGGGGACATTAATCAGATCCTCAAAACCCCTGCCGACCAGGCCCTCTCGGCCGAGCAGCAGAAACGTCTGCGCGACTACTTCGTCCAGCAGGTCTGCCTCGATACGAAACCCAAGTTCGAACCGCTGCACAACCAGATCGCCGCACTCCGCCGCCAGCGGACCGACCTCGAAAACGCCATCCCCGGCTCGTTCATTTTCAAAGATCGCGACACCCCCCGGCAAAGTTTTGTGATGCTGCGGGGGCAGTACGACAAGCCGGGTGATCCGGTCGAACCGGGTGTCCCCGCGATTCTGCCGCCGTTGAAAAAAGCCCAGCCCCAGGGTCGGGCCACACGGCTCGATCTGGCTCACTGGCTCGTCTCACCTGAACAGCCTCTGACGGCGCGCGTCACCGTCAACCGGTTCTGGCAGCAGGTTTTCGGCACCGGTCTCGTCAAAACGAGTTACGACTTCGGTTCGCAGGGGGAACTCCCCAGCCATCCCGAACTGCTCGACTGGCTGGCCGTGTCGTTCCAGGAAAGTGGCTGGAACGTCCGTGAACTGATGCGGCAGATGCTGCTGTCGGCGACCTTCCGACAGTCGTCGGCCGTCACTCCGGACCTGGTGAAGCACGACCCCGAGAACCGGCTGTATGCCCGCGGTCCGCGGTTCCGCCTCGACGCCGAGCAGCTTCGCGACAACGCGTTGTACGTCAGCGGGCTGATCAATCTCGAAATGGGGGGCCGGGGGGTGCGACCCTATCAGCCACCCAATATCTGGGAGCCGGTCGGCTTCGTCGGTTCGAACACGGCCGTATACACCCAGGACCACGGCCCGGCCCTGTACCGCCGCAGTCTGTATACCTTCTTCAAACGCACGGCCCCGCCGCCGTTCATGTCGAACTTCGACGCGCCCAACCGCGAGCAGTCGTGCCCGCGGCGTGATCGGTCGAATACGCCGTTGCAGGCGCTGCAACTGATGAACGATGTGCAGCACTTCGAAGCGGCTCGCGGCCTGGCCGAACGATTGCTGAAGGCCGGGGGCACCACTCCCGCCGAGCGCGTCGTCCTGGCGTTCCGCACGATTCTGTCGCGCCGGCCCACCGCCGAGGAAGCGACCCTTGTCGAGCAGTTCTATCAACGGCAACTGGCAAAGTATCAGGTGCACCGCGACGCGGCGGGCAAGGTGATCCGCAATGGCGAATCGACCCCGACCGCCGGTCTCGATGAAGCCGAACTCGCCGCCTGGACGCTCGTCGCCAACCTGCTGCTCAATCTCGATGAAACCGTGACCCGCAACTGAGGCCCCGCGCCTGGGGATTTTTGCTCACCCCGAGGGAGACCCGGAACCATGTCGAATTCCTGCTTCGATCCCGTCTGGCAGACTCGCCGACAGTTTTTTGGCAACGCCGGCCTGCGGCTGGGGAGCCTGGCCACCGCGCTGATGCTCTCGGACTCGGACCGCCGGGCCCAGGCGGCCCCCGCGCCGGCCCGCGCCTTCCCCCCGCTCGAGGGACTGCCCCACTTCCAGCCCAAAGCCAAGTCGTTCATCTACCTCCATATGAACGGCGGCCCCACCCAGCTCGACCTGTGGGACTACAAACCGGGGCTCGTCGAGTATTTCGACAAGGATCTGCCCGATTCCGTCCGGCACGGGCAGCGGATCACCACCATGACGAGCGGGCAGGGACGGTTGCCCGTGGCCCCCTCGAAATTCAAATTTGCCCAGCACGGCCAGTGCGGCACGTGGGTCAGTGAACTGCTGCCGCACACCGCCAAGATCGTGGACGACATCGCCGTCGTGAAATCGGTGTTCACGAACGCCATCAATCACGACCCGGCCTGTACGTTCGTGATGACGGGGAGCGAAGTCCCCGGCCGGCCGAGCATTGGCTCGTGGCTCTCGTACGGTCTGGGCAGCGACAGCAATGACCTGCCCGGGTTCGTCGTGCTGACACCCACGTTTCCCAAGACCGGCAACGGGCAGGCCCTGTTCACCCGCATGTGGGGAAGCGGGTTTCTCCCCTCGCGTTTCAACGGCGTCGCCCTGCGCGGCGTGGGTGACCCCGTGCTCTACGTGCAGAACCCCTCGGGAGTCGATCGCGACGACGGGCGGGCCATGCTCGATACGCTGAACATCCTGAACCAGCAGGA